>USJT01000011.1 GCA_900555175.1 uncultured bacterium | reverse complement strand
AATAGCAAAAGAACTTGTAAAAAATACAGGGTATGATGAATATTCACTACTTTCGCTTTCATCAAACGATTATAAAAATATTAACGAAGTAATAAAAGAGCTTGCAGTTGATTTTAACGAAAAGAAAATTTCCGTTTCACTTCCGAGCCAAAGAATTGACGGCTTTAACCTTGAACTTGCAAACCTTGTACAAAGTGTCAGAAAATCCACAATGACACTTGCACCTGAAGCAGGAAGTCAAAGACTACGAAACGTTATCAAAAAAAATATTACAGAAGAACAAATTTTAAATGCGGTATTAACGCTCTATGAAAACGGCTGGTCAAAAATCAAATTTTATTTTATCTGCGGACTTCCGACAGAAACCTTAGAAGATATGGACGAAATGGCAGAACTTTTGAATAAAATAAAATACCGTTGCCGCCAAATCAAAAGAGAAAAAGGAATAAATCACGGACTTGATATAACCTGCACTTTATCAATTTTTGTTCCAAAACCTTTCACACCATTCCAATGGCACGGACAAATGTGTTTGGAAAAAGTTGATGAGCATATTCGCTATTTAAGAGAAAAAACTGCACACATTAAAGGACTAAAAATTAATTATCACGAGGATACAATCTCTCAAATTGAAGCTGTTTTAACAAGAGGCGACAAATCTCTTTGCAAATATATTGAAGCTCTTTACAAAAAAGGCTGCTACTTAGATGCCTGGGGAGAATACTTTAAAAAAGAAGTTTGGCACGACACTGCAAAAGAGCTTGGAATTAATCTTGCAGAGCTTGCACAAAAGCAATATTCAACAGAAGAAAATCTTCCTTGGGATTTTATAAATATCGGTGTTGACAAAGAATGGTTCGTAAACGAATACAAAACAGCACTTTCTGAACAAAATTCAACAGATACACCGACAATTGTTCCGACCTGCGAAACAAAATGCGTAAACTGCGGGGTATGTAAAAATCTAAAAACCAACAAAATACTTGCAAAACCATTTAAAGCAAGTGAAAAAGCTCAAAACTTAAAAATTGAAATAAAAGATCCAAAAATAATAAACGGCTATGATAGAGAAATCTATAAATATAGAATTAAATTAACAAAAACAGGAATTTTAAAATATTTTTCACATCTCGATTGGCAAAACACATTTTTTAAAGCACTTGCCAGAACCGATTTGGATATTGTATATTCACTAGGCTACAACCCATCAATGAAAGTATCAATGGGAATAGCATTACCTCTGTTTGCAGAAAGTGAATGTGAACTTGTAGATATTGAATTATTTGACAATATTTCAACAGATGAACTCAAACTAAAGTTAGAGAAAGTCTTACCGGAACAATCAAGAGTAATAAGTATTGTAAAAATAGAAAAAAATGAACCTGCGATTGATATAACAGCTCAATGGGCAGAATATAAAATTGATATTTTTAACAAATCACTTTACGATTTTGAAAATTTACGATATAATACAGACAGAGTTTTATCTTCCAAAGAAATTTTTATTGAGAAGAAAAACAAAAAAGGTTTAATCAAAAAAACAGACATTAAAAAGTCAATAAAATCATATAGATTTGAAGGCGAAAGTCTGTTCATAGTGCTAAAAAGCGGGCAATCCGCAATTAATCAAAAAGACGGGACAACAGAAGAGGGAATTCCCGCACTGAGAGCAGATGTTTTAATGAATTTAATTGCACCCGATGTAACCTTTGATATTAAGCGTATTCGCTTTTTTGACAAAGATTTTAAAGAATTACAGTAAAGGATTTTATTTATGACAAACGACAAACACAACAAAAACGGAAATGTTGAGAAAAAAATAATCATTGCTGAACGGGACAACATTGCCGCAGTAATGGAAAACGGTAAAGTAACCGACTTTTTTATTTCAAGAGGAGAAGTAATTTTAGGAGATGTTTACCTAGCAACAGTTGATAACATCTTACCAAGTATTGATGCTGCATTCGTTAACGTAGGCACTGATAAAATGGGATTTTTACACGCACAAGATGTTATGGGAAAAGGTGCTTTAAAAGACAAACTTACTCCAAAACAAAGACTTATTGTACAAGTTGTAAAAGAACCGACAGGTCATAAAGGGCCAAGAGTTACAACAGAAATAAGCTTGCCGGGAAGATTTTTGGTATTAATGCCTTATGAACCCGGTATCAGCATAAGTAAAAAAATTGAAAATTCAAAAGAAAGAGCAAGACTAAAATCAGTTGTAAGCCTTATCAAACCTGTTGGAGTAGGCGTAATTATCAGAACTGAAGCTGAAGGGCAATCAGAAGCTGATATCCAAGAAGACTTGGAAATCTTACTTGAAAAATGGAACAATATAATTACGGCAGCAGAAACTATGACACCTCCAAATCTTTTGTATAGAGATCAAGACTTGTTATACAGAACAATTAGAGAAGCTTGCACGGAAGATGTAAAATAAATCGTTGTAGATACAGCTTTTGCAATGCAAAGAGTTCAAAATATTTTGCAAAACTGGCACATGAATAAAAATGTTCAAGTAACTCTTTACAAAGGAACAGAACCGCTTTTAATTGCAACAGATGTACACAAAGAAATAAAAGCAGCTTTGAATGTAAAAGTTAATATGCCATCAGGCGGATATCTGTTTATTCAACAAACTGAAGCATTGACAGTAATCGATGTAAACAGCGGTAAATTTACAAGTTCATCAACTCAAGATGAAACAATTTTAAAAACAAATATTGAAGCAGTACATGAAATTGCAAGACAATTAAGATTAAGAAACATCGGCGGAATGATTATCGTAGACTTTATTGATATGATGTCACGAGCTGATAAGCTTGCAATGCTTGAAGAACTTGAAATTGCTCTTGAACCTGATAAAGCAAAACCTCAAGTCGGACAAATTTCAGATTTGGGCTTGGTAGAATTAACAAGACACAGACAAGGTCAATCACTTTCTGAAATATTTACAAGAAAATGTCCGCACTGCCAAGGAACAGGTTATTTCATGAACGAATTTAACTTCTCAACTCCAACAGCAGAAGGTGAATATAGAGCAAAAGCTGCAAAAATGAAGTTACCTGTAAACAACTTCAAAAAGAATAAAAACAAAAATAACAACAACAATAATCAACCTGCACCTCAACAAGATAATCAGGTTGCAGAACAACCAGAAATTCAACAAACACCTGAAATAGATGTTGAAAATCCATCTGCTGTTGCAGTTCAAGAAACAGAAAAACGAGATACAAGAAAAAAACGCGGAAACAGAAAAAATAAATTTGAAAAGAAATCGGAAACCGAAAATGTATCAACAACAACTTCTGCTGAAGTTGAAACTGCCCAAACAGTGCTTAAACCAAATGAAGAAATTAAGCCGACAATAGAACCGGAAGCAGAAAAACAACAGGAAACAAAACCTCAACCACAAGAAGAAGAACAATCTCCAAAACAAACGGTTGAAAAAGAAGTAACAGAAGCTTCTGAAAGCACAGAAACACCTGCTGAACCTGCTGAAAAAGAGGTTAAAAAGACACGCAGACCAAACAGAGGTGCTTCTAAAGCTAAAAAAACAAGAACAAGAAAAACTAAAGAAGCTAAAGAAACAGCAGAAACAACAGAGGCAAAAGTTGAAGAATAAAATATTTAATACAATATTTACATTACTATTTTTAACAGCGAATGCGGGCTTGTGCGAACAAACCCGCACAGCTGTAATGCCAAATCCGCTAATAAAATTTGCACTTGCAATGGGCGGAGTAATCTTATCATCAGTTGTTATTTTGGTAGGTTTAAAGCTTTATAAAAAATTCTTTGTTGATAAACGAAATACAAATATAATAAAAGATGAAATTTTAAAAACACCAAGAACAACTGACGAGGCTATTAAATTTTTTATAAACAAAAACAAATTAAATTAAGGCAAATTATGAAAAGACAAGCTTTTGGCGCAATAGATTTATTAATAAGTCTTTTAGTTTCATCAGTAATAATCTTAATAGGCATAAATGCAATAAAAGGTATATCTTCCATTAAATTAAACGGTTCCTCAGTAAATCAAAAAAGCGTTGAAGAACAAGTTGACAAACAAGTTGAAGACATACAAAATATGCGTCAGCAAACAATTGATTTCAACAATAAAATGCAACAACAAAAGAATTTTTAAATTCCTAAAAATTTAACGTTACCTTTAAGATACTGAAGCAACGCATTTTAAACGATTAATATCTTGCTGTCTTTGAATAATTTCAATCATTTCCTTAACAATTTTATTATAAGGAGTTGCAATACCGTGTTCCAAGCCAAGCTTTATAACAGTTCCCGCAAACATTTCAACTTCTGTTTTTCTACCTGCCTCAACATCTTGAAGCATTGATGTTTTTCCTTCAGGAATCATAGTATGCAAATGAGAGATTGTCTCATCAATCATTACATCAGTATTTTTAACGCCTTCTGCTTTGGCAATAAGCTGAACCTCTTTCATCAGATTTATGGCAAATTCCATACATTTATCATTTGCTAAAAATTCACCGAACGTAAATCTTAAGATTGCTGTTGTCTGATTTGCCGCAACATTCAACATAAATTTTAGCCATAATGAATGAATTATATCCTCTGGAATTTTATAATTAATTCCAACACGTTCAAAATATTCTTTTACTCTTTGAACATTATCAAAATCAGCAGAATTTTCAGAACCATAGACAATTGTATTTACATCATCATGAACTATATTTCTGCCTGTTCTGACAGCACTATGCCCGATAAAATATGAATATAAAAGTTTTTCACGCCCATAAGTTTGAGCAATAATTTTTTCACTTGTAACGCCATTCAAAAGCGACATTATAACAGTATCGTCCTGAACAAAATTTTTAATATTTTCAATTACATCAAACAAACCGTCATATTTTGTAGCTATTATAATTAAGTCTGCTTTAAAATTGTTATCGTCAGGCAATACATAATTAAAATTTAATTCTTTACCGTTAAAAATCGTAGGATTTTTAATATATCTTTCATAACGTTGCTTATCAACCAATACCCTCAAATTTTCTGCATCATAATTTTGGATTTTGTTGGCATAAATACTGCCTACTGCCCCTATACCGCATATCAAAACATTTTTTATATCTTTCATATTTTTATAATAACACACGAAATAAGAAAAAAAATTATTCTTTATATATATTTAATCCCAATTTGTTAAAAATTGTACACATGGGCTAGTTTTAAGACAATTTTCTAATAAAAAAACACTTCATAAATATATAGTAGTAGTGTAGTAAATTTATAGTGTAAAATTCTAATGGGATTGGAAATTTCAAAAGCGTTTGGTGTAGGCGCAATACAACCGAATATTTATGTTAACCGAAACAGATATAATGTAGGCTTTTTCGGCGACTTATATTCTGATAAATTTGAGAGCAACTCTCCACAAAGATATACCTCAGAATCCTCTATTAGAAAAATGATTAATTCAAATCCAAAAATAAAAAATCTTGTAAAAGATTTCAACCCTGAATTAAACTTGAATATGCAGGAGTTAGAACAACTTTTATCTCAACATGCAACAGATACAAAAAATATTGCAAAAGGAATAACTCAACATCTTCCGTTTTCTCTACAAACAAAAGTAAATACTCAAGCCATAGAATCAGCAGCATACCTTCATGATCTTGGCAAAGTTCTTATACCTGCAGAAATTTTAAACAAGCCTGACAGACTTAATGAAGCTGAAACACAAATTATGCATAAGCATTCACAATTAAGTTATGAGCTTTTAAAGAATTCAAGCCTTGATGAAAAAACATTAAACCTAATCAGAAACCACCATCAAAATGCTAAAAAGACAGGCTATCCTTGGGTTGGCAAAGATTTTAATGCAGATTTAGACTTGCAAATTTTATCAACAGCAGACAAATACTCTGCGCTGACAGAAACTCGTACATATAAAGCACCAATGAGTTCAAAAGAAGCTTTGACAATAATTTACCAAGACGTGAAAGAAGGCAAACTTCATCCGTTTGTATTCAAAGCACTCGTAAATTATGCAAATGACACAACACCAATGGCAAAAGCAATATAGCTGTTTATTTTGAGATACTGAAACAATTTCAACATAATATAACTTTTAAATTTTTTTAAAAATTACATTTTTTAAAGTCATTATTTTTTCACAACAGCATCAATCAAGCCTTTAAATAATGGGTGCGGACGTTCAGGACGTGACTTGAATTCAGGATGGAATTGACAAGCTACAAACCAATCAATTTTTGGCAATTCAACAACCTCAGCAAGCATTCCGTCAGGTGACATGCCAGAAAATACCAAACCAGCATCTTCTATTTGCTTCAAATATTCGTTATTAACCTCATATCTGTGTCTATGGCGTTCGGAGATTTTTTCTTTTCCGTAAGCTTTATAAGCTTTTGAACCTTTTTTCAATATGCAATCATAAGCACCAAGACGCATTGTACCACCATAACCGTGGACATTTTTTTGTTCTAACATTAAATCTATAACAGGATTTTGTGCATTTTCATCAAATTCTTTAGAATTTGCATCTTTAATTCCGACAACATTACGTGCATATTCAATTACAGCACATTGCATTCCTAAGCATAATCCTAAAAACGGAACATTATGTTCTCTTGCATAACGGATAACATTCAACTTACCCTCAATTCCGCGAACACCAAACCCTCCGGGAACTACTACTGCTTGAACATCCTTCATCAATTCTTTGCAAGCTGAATAGTCAAGGCAATCCTCAGAATTTATCCATTTTATATCAACCTTAACATCATCTGCATAACCTGCATGTTTTAAAGATTCAACAACAGAAATATAAGCATCTGAAAGTTTTGTATATTTTCCAGCAATCGCAACTCTTACTGTTCCTTTAGGATTTTTAATCCTATCAACAAGTTTTTTCCAACCTGCTAAATCAGCTTTTCTATCATCAACTCTCAACATATCAAGAATTACGCTTGCCATATTTTGTTCTTCAAGAGCTAACGGAACTTCATAAATACTTTTCATATCACGACATTCAATTACAGCTTCTTTTGGAACCGAACAGAAAAGAGCCAATTTTTCCTTTTCAGTTTTCGGAATAGGTTTTGTTGTACGACAAACAAGAATTTCAGGTTGAATACCATAACTTCTCAAAACATGTACACTATGTTGAGAAGGTTTTGTTTTCAATTCTCCAGATGTCGGCAAATAAGGAAGTAGAGTTGTATGAACAGAAACAGCATTTCCAATCCCAACTTCGGTTTTAAACTGTCTGATAGCCTCAATAAATGGCAAACTTTCAATATCACCTATTGTTCCGCCAATTTCAATAAGCTGAAAATCAGGTTTAAACTGTTTTGTAGCCCCCATAATTCTTGATTTAATTTCATTTGTAATATGTGGGATAACCTGAACAGTTGCACCCAAATAATCTCCGCGTCTTTCTTTTTCAATAACAGTTTGATAAACACTTCCTGAAGTTACATTGTTAAATTTGCCAAGTGCCGTATCAGTGAATCTTTCATAATGACCTAAGTCTAAATCAGTTTCAGCCCCGTCATCTGTTACAAAGACTTCACCATGCTGGAAAGGACTCATAGTTCCGGGGTCAACATTTATGTAAGGGTCAAATTTTTGATTAATTACAGAAAAACCTCTTGCTCTTAATAACGTACCCAAAGATGCTGCAATAATACCTTTTCCAAGAGAACTTACAACACCACCTGTTATAAAAATATATTTTGTCATTATTAAACCCTTTCCAACAATACAATTAAAATTTTAATAAAAATTTTTATATTAATTCCCTAAAGTAATTTTGTAAAATTACAAAATACGAAGCCTTTAGGGAATATAAATATACAATTCTAGTTAATTTTAGGTACTTTAAAAAATCCGTTTTCAACTTCAGGAGCATTAGCCATCAAGTCTTCTTTACTGATTTCTTGAACTACTTTATCTTCTCTCATTACGTTACAGAAATCAATAACCTGACACATTGGCTTAACGTTTGAAGTATCAACTTCATTCATTTGATCAACATACTTTAAAACATCACCTAATTGTTTTGTATATAACTCTTTTTCTTCTTCTGTTAATTCAAGTCTTGCAAGTTTTGCAACATGTTCTACATCTTTAATCGTAATCATTTTTCCACTCCGTTATTATATTATAGTAGCATAAAAATAATACATGATGTAAAATTATTACATAAATTTAATGATTTCTAAAATAAAAATATTATGCTATAATACTATTATTATTGGAGATTAATTCGTTGGAGATTAAAGCAAAAAGACACACAGACGATTTAGATGAGCAACTTCTTACGTACAAAACTTGTACTGATGAGAAGAAAAAGCGTATGCTTCATATTAACATCGTTGAAAATGGAATGAATCTTGTAAAAAAAATTGCAGGAAATATTTCTGCTCAATCAGGAATTTCCAATGAAGATTTGGTTCAAGTCGGCTCTATCGGATTGATTAAGGCTATTGAATTTTTTAATCCTCAAAAAAATACAAAATTCAAAACTTATGCCTCTTATTTTATCAGAGGAGAAATCAAACACTATTTGAGAGATAAAGCTTCTATGATAAAAGCTCCAAGAGAATTACAAGAACTTGTATTCAAAATCAGTTCTGCTGTAAAACAGTTGAAAGAAAAAGGAATTGAAGACCCATCAGAAGATCAAATAGCAGATATTGTCGGAGTTTCCGTTGAGAAAATTCATGAAGTAATGGAAATAGAGCTTTGCAAAAGCACACTCTCTCTTGATCAGGCAATATCAACCGTTGATGATGATGATTTAACTCTTATTGATAAAATTCCGTCAGGCGATTATCAAGAATTTATGAATTCTTATGAAAATAAAATTATGCTTGCTGAGGCGATAAAAAAATTACCAAAGGATTTACAACAAATTATCGAAATGAGTTATTACGAAGATTTGAACCAGCGTGAAATTTCTGAAAGAATTCATATTTCACAAATGCAGGTTTCAAGAAGACTAAAAAAAGCCTTAAGCAAAATGTATGAAATAATTACATCTAAAGATGAAAAATAAAAGGAGACATTAAAAATGGGAGCTTTAATAGCGATTTTAGCATTTGTTTTTATTATCGGCTTGTGCATTGGAAGTTTCTTAAATGTTGTCATTTTAAGAACTTTAAGCGAGGAATCCATTGTATTTCCTGCTTCTAAATGCCCAAAATGCCAACATCCGTTAAAATGGTGGCATAACATACCTGTTTTATCTTATATCTTTTTAAGAGGGAAATGCGCTTTCTGTAAAGAACGCATAAGTATTCAATATCCGATTGTTGAACTTTTGACAGGTATAATTTTTACATTATTATTTATGAAATTCGGAGTAAGTGCAGATACATTGTTTGCATGGGTAATCTCATCATTACTTATCGTAATTGCAGGAACTGATATTAAAGAAAAAGTTGTTTATGATGTTCACACATACACATTAATAGCTATCGGACTTTTATATGCAATTGTTGTAACTGCAGTATCCATTTTCCAAACTCATATTGCAGGAAATCCGATGGAATTTACAAAATATTTTGTACTTAACAACCCGATATTTATGTCACTTATGGGAATGCTTTTAGGTGCTGCAATTCTTGAAATATGTGCAAGAGCAGGATATCCGCTTGTAGGGACAAGAGCTTTCGGCGAAGGTGATACTTTTATCGCTGCAGGTTTAGGTTCTATTTTCGGTTGGAAATCTTTAATTGTTGTTCTTGCAATGTCAGTTCTTATTCAGGTAATCATATTTTTACCTATATTTATTAAAGGACTTGTTAAAAATAAAGATTGGAAAACTCTTACAACCTTTACTGTTTTTGTAATATTTGCAATTGCGTTCTACGCATTACAAAATTATAGAGTTATAACTGTTGAAAATATTGCATTATACACTTTATTTGCAATAATTCTTGCAGTTCTTGGTATTATTTCTTGCGTATTAATATTTAAAGGATTACGCGAACATCCTGAAAGCAGAACTTATATGCCGTTTGGACCTGCAATGGTTGTAGCAGCATTTATTGCTCTTATTTTATAAAAATTATTTATTTCAAACTAAAAACTAAAAAACTCTCTGATATATTCAGAGAGTTTTTTATTGCAACAATTTTTTAACAACTTTAAACAGCAGACAAAATCTTTAAAGCTTCTTTTAAAATTTCTTCTGCTGAAGGTTTATCACCCAAGATAGAAAGAGCTTTTGACAAAGCATCTTGGATTTCTTTTCTTTCATACCCGAGTGATACAAGCACCATTTGAGCATCTTCAACGGCTTTATCATCAATTTTTGCAGGAGTAATTGATGTTATCTTTATAGGTTCTTTTGTTTGATAATTCATCAACTTATCTTTTAGTTCAAGAATAATTTTTTGAGCTAATTTAGGACCAACACCTTTTGCTCTTGTAAGCTCCTTATAATTTCCGTCTATTACAAAACCAATAAGCTCGGAAGATTCAAATTCATCAAGCAAAGTCAAAGCCATTTTAGACCCGACACCGGAGACAGATGTCAAAATATTGAAAATATCCCGATCTTCCTTGTGCAAAAATCCACAAAGGCTCATTTTATCTTCTCTATGCAACAAAACTGTGTAAATTTTTATATCACCGTCAGGCATTTGAGAAAAATCTCTTGTTGTAACCTCTAAAAGATAACCTATCCCGGAAGTTTCAACCGTTACAAATGTACCTTTTGAAGAATTTGATTTATTTGTTAAAATCCCCTTGATATAATCGTACATAAAAATTCCTTTACTCTATAAAATTTATAAAATTTTTTATTTTTCTAAAGTTCGTCTTATTGTATATACAGCATTTTCCAAATCTTTATTCGTTCTCAATTCATCTTTAATTTTTTCGTAAGAATAAAGCATTGTAGTATGTTTTTTCTTGAAAAATTCAGCTATACTTTCAAAACTTTTTTGTGTCAATTCACGTGCCATATAAACTGCAATATGGCGGGCTGAAGAAACTCTTTGATTTCTTGCTGAGCTTAAAAAATCACTCAAAGAAACGCCATAATAATCACCCACAGCTCTTGCGACCTTTTCAATTGTCAATTCTTCTCTTGCAGCTTCACAATTCAAGACCTTTTTTGCATAAGCAAGTGTTAAATCAACTTTTTCAATATCTGCATAAGCACTAACTTTATTAAATGCGCCTTCAAGTTCTCTAACATTGTTCACAAAATTTTTGGCAATATATTCAAACACATCAAAATCAGCTTTTACATTTGCCTGCTCCGCAAGATTTTTCAAAATCGCAACTCTGGTTTCAAAATCAGGCGGTGTAATATCAACCATTAAGCCCATTTCAAAACGAGTTCTCAACCTGTCAGGAAGTGTTGGAATATCCTTTGGCAATCTGTCTGATGTTATAACTATCTGCTTATTTTTGTTATGTAAACTGTCAAATGTATGGAATATTTCCTCCATAGTATAAGTTTTGCTTTCCAAAAACTGAATATCATCAATTAATAAAACATCTACATTTCTATATTTCTGACGGAATTTTTCCATACGGGCATTTCTGTC
>USJT01000010.1 GCA_900555175.1 uncultured bacterium | reverse complement strand
GACTTTCGATGTGTCCTTCAGGGTAGCCTGCAACTCCTATTGATAAATTTGTTTTTTCTTTGAGAAAACTTACAAGCTCATTTGCGTGATGAAAATTGTGCTTCATCAAAGTTTTATCTTGAGGAATATCGCCTCTTAAAGCAAGGATTTTATCAATTCCAAGTTGTTTGAGCTTATTCATATTCTCTTCAATATTTTCTTTAGTGCTTGTTATGCAGGTAAAATGTGGCATAATGCTTACATTTTCATCTTTAATCATTTCAATTAAAGAAAAAGATTTGTTTTCTCCCCCTCCTGCACCGTAGGTTAATGATATAAATGCAGGGTTGTGCTGTGAAAGTATTTCAATCTCTTTTAAAAGATTTTTCGGTTCTGATTTTGGCGGAAATACTTCATAAGATATAACTGTTTTGTTTGTTGAATAAATCTCGTTCAACTTCATAGGTTGATTATAGCATAAAGATTAATTATAATAGGCTCATGGATTTAAAGAATAAATTACAGATTTTTTCAGGGGATATATTAGGCGGGCTTAATGCCGCAATTATTACTTTACCTCAGGCTTTGGCTTTTGGTGTTGCAACAGGTTTTGGCGCAAGCGCAGGGATTTGGGGTGCGATAATTTTATCTCTTGTTGCAGGAATTTTAGGAACAAAAATTCCGATGATATCAGGAGTTACAGGTCCTGTGGCAATTGTTATTGCATCTATTATGCATGCTTTAAATAAAGATATTTCTTCTGTTATTTTTATAATATTTTTTGCAGGAATTATTCAGATATTGTTATCTTTGACAAAGTTACCCGAGATTGTAAAATATGTTCCATATCCTGTTATTTCAGGCTTTATGAATGGAGTTGGGGTAATTATTATAATTATGCAATTAAACCCTTTGCTTGGACTTGCGCCTTGCTCTAATACAATTGAAAGATTGGAAACTGTTTATAAATCTATAAGCTCTTTAAATGTTCAAGCTTTTGCAATAGGTGTGTTGACTTTATTAATCGTATTTTTATTTCCAAAAAAATGGAATAAATACGTACCATCTCAAATTTTAGCATTAATAATTTGTACATTTGTTTCTATAAAAATGGGGTTGAATGTGTCAAAGATTTCTGAAATTTCGTTATCTTTGCCTGCTATTCAAATTCCGCATACAAATTTGCATGATTTTATTACTTATTTTCAATATGCAATAACTTTAGCTGTCATTTTATCGTCAGAAAGTTTATTGACGGGGCTTGTTTGTACATCAATTACAAAAGTGCAATTACCGCCTAAAAGATTGCTTTCTGCTCAAGGTATAGGAAATATTTGTTGCGCTCTGACAGGAACTTTACCAGGATCTGCTGCAACTATGAGAACTGTTGCGGCATTAAAAACAGGTGCTTCTACAAAGATTGCAGCTGTTGTTACATCTTTTGTTTTGGTGTTATTAATTTATAAATTTTCAGGATTTGTTGCAGAAATTCCTCTCGCTGTTTTGGCTGGAATTTTGATTAAAATCGGTTACGATATTATTGATACAAAGTTTTTAAAGGTTATAAACCTTGCACCAAAAGATGATTTGTATGTACTTGTTTTAGTATTTTTATTGACTGTATTTTATAATTTGATAGTCGCAGTAGGAGCAGGAATTACTCTTGCGGCTCTTTTATATGCAAAGCGTATGGCTGATAAAGCAAAACTTGTTGATAAGGTAGTTTATGATAAAGATATAATAAAGCTTGAAAAAGTATTGGAAAAGGATTACAGACACAAAATAAGAGTTGTGCATATAAACGGTTCATTTTTCTTTGGATCTGCAACTCAATTAATTTCTCAGTTTGATGAATTTTTAGGCACAAGATATTTGATATTAGTTTATGATAGTGAGGATTTGTTAGATATTTCTGCGATTTTTGCTTTAGAAGATATAATTTTGCGTTTGAAATCTCAACATATAAAGATTTTGATGGTTATAAATAATGAAAATGTCTTAGAGCAGTTAAAACAATATAAAATTACTGAACAGATAGAAAAAGACGGAATATATTTTTCTGAGGTTGAGGCAATTGAATTTGCAAAATCATCTTTTAAAGATAGGGTTAAGAAAAAGTATTTTGGAAAATAAAAATTTATAAGAAAAAAAGACCGGTTATAAAGCCGATCTTTTCTTATTGATATTTTATCTGTTTTTAGAATTTATATTCAGGAATTTCAAACGGTTCATTGTTTGCGTCTTTATCCACAAATTTTAAATAGTAATCCATAGCTTTGTCTTTTGTTTCATTATAGAATTTGTCATCAATGTATTTTTTATGGATTTCTGTTCTTTCTCCTGAGTAATTTCCAAGGTTGTTTGCATAAGTTTCAATTACAGCCTTGTTAGAACCGCCGCCGTATGCTTTTGTTTTTGCATCTGTTCCTGACGGTCTATGTATTTATCAGTAAATTCCAAATATGTTCCGTCACCTACAAATTTGATTGATTTTAAATTATCAAATATAAGGCTTTTGAAGGCGTCATTAAGAACATCTTTTACATCTTCAAGAGTCATTTTTCCTTCTTTAACAGCCATAGCCATTGATAAGTAGAACAAATCATTCTTGGTTCTTTTTGCTTCACCTGCGGATTTATCAGCCTTTAATTTATTAATATCGGGTTCTGATTCGTTGTAATATGCTATATCTACACGTGTATCAAAACGTCCTACGATATTATTTTCATCAAAAATCTCTACAAGATATTCTGATAAAGATTGTTGTTTCTTTTGGAGTTTAGAAATAAGTGCTGATGCAACGATAATAGCTTCTGTCGCACTTTTTTCTCTCATTGCGATTGCAAATCTTCCTGAATTTGATGTTATGAGTTCTTCACTACCCATAATCATTCCGCCTGATTCTTCTCCTGCAAACAATAATCTTGGATTTATGCCAAGGTTGATTGCGTTTCCGAATACGTCATCAATTACAACTTCTCCTGCTCTTGCTTTTTTAAGCTTTAATTCAACTTTTTTCATAATGTTTGCAATTTCTTTAAAGCCAACAGGAACATTGACAACTTTAATTCCTTGATGTTTTGCCCATTCATCCCAAGAAATAGCTGAAGCGGTTGTTTTTATCATAAATCTAGGATGTCTGTCCCATTGACCTTGAGCTTTTAATTGTTTTGCCCGGAAATCCATTAGCATTAAAAATGCCTGATTTGCAGTGAAAATTGTAAGTATTAAATCATCATTTAATTTTATATAATCAATACCTGCTTTTTCAAGTTCAGGAATAGTACAAGCATATTCTGTTTGAGCAATAGTTAATCTGTCATGATCAGGGTCTGTAATCAATACAGTTGTACCAACAGGCATGCCTGTAAGTTTTTGCTCATAATGTAATGTTTCAATTACCGGGAAGAATTTTTCTCCGTCATGGTTTTTAGCAGTAACTGTTGCATCTACCGAATAATCATAAAACGCTTTTTCTCCTTTTGGAGTGTGGTCGTATTTGCCTATTGAATGGAAAAACGGATCTTCTTCAATATTAAACCATTCAAATTTATCGGAGATTCCAAGCTTCTTTAACACTCTGCTCAATGTTCTGTAAGCTGAACCACCAACGTTTTCGATAACAATTTTATCTTTTATTTTTTTGATTAAATCAAGGTTAATATCTTGTGCAACACCTGATTTTAAGTATTCAACATACAAATCAACCCCGTCATCAATGTTGCCTAAAACTTTTTCATCTATCAACGGATTGTTTTTTGCTGCGATTTTAATTGTATATGAACCTTTTTTGTTTGTTTCATCAAAAATTTCTTGAATTTTGTTTACAAATTCCATTGATTCTTCAGGTAAATATTGGCTGCCCTGACAATTAAGATCTTTTGTCGCATTTTTAACGGAAATTCCGTGGCTTGATGTAATATATTCACCGCCAAGCAAATCAAGTTTAAATGCTAAAAATGAAGCAAGCCATATTGGAATTGTTTTTTTGTCTTTCGGAACAAGTGTCCTAATTCCGTTTGCAGCTTGAATTCTTGTAATTGCATCAAGGAAAAGATCTGAATTATATCTTACTTCTCTACCTGCAACTTTTACAATTTCTTTGCCTTTATATTTTTCGGTTGCAACAAGTGCTTTTGCAAGTGTTGCAAGTACAATGCCAACTAAGTTAATCGGAAATCTTGTGTCTTGAGGATATAAAATATTTTGGGGCCCTCTTATACCTGCGGTTGAAACTTTTGCTTCTTTTGCATAGTTCGCAAACCATTCGTCAAGATTTAACCCTTCAGGATTTTTATCTTTGTCATAAGGTTTAAGATGTTCTTTTTTTAGTGTAAATGTGAATTCTCCTTCTTTTGAAAAATCCATTAAATTAAGATTTTTAATATAATCGGGAGTTTTCTCGTAAACGCTTTTAAACAGCTCGTTTTCTAACTCTACATTTGATTTTCTCATACTTCTCTCCTTAAATCTTGGTTATTATAATATATGAAAAACTTGTAATGTGCAATATTTGAATATATAATTATATTATATTGTTTTTAAGGAGAAAAAAATGTTCTGGGACAAAGACAAAAATTATACAAGACGTACAGCAGATGAGTACAATATATGGAGAACATTGTTTCAGTTTATAATATGTAAAATATTTTATATGATTCGATTAAAGCTTGTTTACAGGCTGGAAGTTGAAGGTTTGGAAAATGTTCCGAAAGATAATGCATATATAGTTTGTCCAAATCATTTGTCAACTCTTGATCCGCCCATGATTGCAGCAATTTTGCCGAGAAGAGTTGCTTTTATGGCAAAAAAGGAATTGTTTGATATTCCGTTTATAAGATGGTGGATTGATTGGCTCGGAACTTTTGCAGTAAATAGAGAAAGTCTTGGACCTTCTACTATAAAAACTGTTATGGAAATTAAAAAAAGTAATTGGGTTTTTGGAATATTCCCCCAAGGTACAAGAGGAGTTCCGGGAACTATTACTGGTGTAACCGAAGGATTTGCAAAACTTGCAAAAATTACAAAATGTTCTGTTCTCCCAATCGGAATTGTTGGAACTCAAGAAGCGAAACATTTGCCTTTCTCTGGAAAGGTAATTGTAAAAATAGGAAAGCCTATTCCTTATGACAAAGATCCAAATGTTGTTTTTAATAAATGGATAGAAGATATACAAGAGTTAACAGGGTTTAAATATGAACCTCATAAAGAAAGTGTTTAGGAGTTAAGTAAGCTATGAAAAAAGAACGAAATTATAACCGAAGATACCCATCTGAATACAACATATTTAGAACAATGTTTTATATGTCATTTTTGTATGTTGTCGTAATTCCGTTTATGAAAATATTTTATAATTACACAATAACAGGTCGAGAAAATTTGCCGACTAAAGCAAAAAGCGGTAAATTTATTTATACTGCAAACCATGTTTCTCATTTTGATCCGCCAATGGTTACAATGGCATGTGTTAGGCCAATTGCTTATATGGCTAAAAAAGAATTGTTCCAAAAAGGTGATAAGTTTGAATGGTTAGTAAAACGTCTTGGCGCATTTGCAGTTGACAGATCAAAACCAGAAATTGCAACTTTTAAAACAGTAAAAGATATTTTATCAACAAGTTGGTCTTTGGGTGTTTTCCCTCAAGGCGGAATTAGACCTTATGGCTCAGAACTCGGCGATTTGAAAAAAGGCTTTGTTGTAATTGCTAAAAATGCAAAAGCTGATATTGTACCTGTTGCAATTGGCGGTTTTACCGGATATCCGAAGTTGAAACCGTTTACAAGACGCGAAGTTCACTTGCATGTAGGAAAACCTATTTCTTATAAGTTGAGTGAAGAAGAAATTATATATGAATGGTGTAAACAGATTTCAGAACATGCTGATTATATAAATAATGCACCAATTCCTGAATCATATAAAGAAAAACAAAATGTATAGTCTTAAATGATTATTATATATGTGTATTAAGATATATATTAAATTTGCAACAATAAATAAAAATCCCTTGAATTAATTTCAAGGGATTTTTTATTATATGAAGAAAGAAATTATTTTGATTAAGCTGCTTGTTTTGGTTGTTCAGGATTTATTTTTGCTTCTTGAGCTGGTTGTTGTTTTTCAGCTTCAGGAGCTTTTGCTGCTTGAGCTGTTTGTTGAGCAGGTTGTTCAGCAGGTAATTGGTCTAATTTTGCAAGTGCTGCTGTTGCTGCTTCCTGAACATTTTTATCCTGATCGTTCTTAGCTATTGTGAATAATGTTGTCAGGTCTTGTTTGTATGCCGGTTGTTGAATGTAACTTAAAGCTTCAATTGCTGATGTTCTAATCATTGGGTTCGGGTTGTTTTTCAACTGTTCAACAATTGTTACGGCTCCAGGTAATTCAGTAAGAGGTACTGTTGAACCTGTTAATTTGTTAACTTCATCACCGTATAATTTTTGCATTATTGAAGATGTGAACATTGCATAGCTTTTATTTCTTTCTGCTTGTTCCATTGGTGTGATTGTTGTTGCCAATTGTTTCTCAGCATCTGAAATTTGTTCACCTTTCATCAATTTTTGTCTTGCTGCAATTTGTTCTGCAGTCGGACCTGCAAGTTTGCTTGAATCTGCATTAATAATTGTATTTAATGCGTTAACTACTTTTTCATCAAGAAGTTCTGTTGCTTTTTGAGGGTCATCTTTTACCATATTTGCAATTTCTTCCATTGCGTTAGCTTGAACTTCGTAGTCAGGATTTGATAGTTTTGCTAAAAATCCGTTTAAGTCAACTTGAGGTGTCATTGGAACAGGTTGCTCAATTTCAACTTTTGGAGCTTCTGCCGTTTTTTGTTCTGCCTGTTGAGGTTGAACTTGTGGTTGAGTTACAACAGGAGAGGGTGTATTAATATTTTGTTGTTGGATTACAGGTTGTGGAGCTGTTGCTTGTACTGCTGCAGGAGCTACTGCTTGAGGAGCCGGTGGAACAGTTTGTGCAACTGGTGCTTGTACCTGCGGATAAACTGGTTGTTGTAAAGGCATGTAATATGGTTGAGTTTGTGCCTTTGGATAATCATATAATTGTGCTTGCGGGTATGAATAATAAGGCATTGTTGGTGCCATACCTGGAGCACTAACAGATGGATTGTGTACGTCAATCTTTACTGCATTGTAATTAGGAGCAGGAACAGCCGGTTGAGCTGGTTGCGGCATATAAGGCTGCATCATTTGGGGCTGCATGTAAGGATTTACTAAATTTGGAGCTTGAATCATTTAATTTCTTCCTTTCAATAAAATATTTCTATATTTTTATTCTACTGTTTAAATATCCCTCAAGATATAAAATTGCTAAAATTTAGAAAATTTTTAATAAATCTTAACAATGACCTTAAAATCTTACGATGTTTTATTTAATTTTTGTTTGTGCTATAATGTTGCTGTACAAAGATGTGCGGGATTGTATTGTTATGATTATTGATAAGAAAAATAAAAAATCTATCAGATCTGTTTTTGGTCAAACTCTTGCAAATTTAGGTAAAGAAAATCCTAATATTGTAGTTTTAGATGCAGATTTAGCATGCTCTACTCAAACTCAAATTTTTGCAAAAGAGTTTCCTGAAAGGTTCTTTGATACAGGTATAGCAGAACAAGATATGTTAGCAACTGCAGCAGGTTTGGCGTCTGTTGGAAAGGTTCCGTTTGCTGCAAGCTTCGCTGTTTTCGTTACAGGTCGTGCTTATGATCAAATAAGAAATTCTATTTGCTATCCTAATTTTAATGTAAAAATTGTAGGTACGCATGGCGGGGTTAGTGTTGGGGAAGACGGCGCTACTCATGAAGCTTTGGAAGATGTTTCTTTGATGCGCGGTTTGCCTAATATGTCAGTTTTTGTCCCTGCTGATTGCATTGAATGTGAACAAGTTCTTAAATATGCTGCAGAACATTTCGGACCTATGTATATTAGAATTCCAAGATCAAATGTTTGCAATATATTTGATGAAAATTATCAATTTGATTTTAATAAAGCAAGAGTGATTGAAGATGGGCATGATGCTACTGTTGTTACAAACGGTGAAATGCTTGCTGAAGTTATTGAAGCTTGTGAAAACCTAAAAAAACAAGGTTATTCTATTCAAATTGTCCATGCTCCTGTTGTTAAACCTTTTGATGAAAAAACGATTATTGAATGTGCGAAGAAAACGAAACATGTAATTACTGTTGAAAATCATTCAATTATCGGCGGTTTAGGAAGTGCTGTTTGTGAAGTTATATCAGAGCATTTCCCTGTTCCTGTTCATCGTATTGGCGTAAATGATGTGTTTGGACAAAGCGGAACATCTGAGTTACTCTTAGATTATTACGGGTTAAGTGCTGATAAATTAACATCTTCAATAAAACAATATATTGATGATTTTCGCTTAGAAAATAAATAAGGAAAAATTATGATTCAATTTAGATCGGTTACAAAAAAATATAAAAATGATAATTATGCCTTGAAAAATATTAATCTGGATATTTTATCAGGAGAATTTGTTTTTATTGTTGGCGCATCAGGTGCCGGCAAATCTACTTTGATGAAGCTATTATATAATGAAGAACGTCCTACAAGCGGAACTGTTACTATTGGTGGAATTAATATTGCAAATCTATCAAATGATAAAGTTCCAAATTTGAGAAGATGCATGGGAATTGTTTTTCAGGATTATAAATTACTTCAAAATCAAAGTGTTTACGATAATGTAGCTTATGTTATCAGAACATTAGGTATAAGCTCAAAAGAAATTAATGCAAGGGTTTCCGGAGCATTAAAAATTGTAGGTTTATATGATAAAATGAATGCTATACCGGCTGAATTATCGGGTGGTGAACAGCAAAGAGTAGGAATTGCCCGTGCAATCGTAAACGGACCACCGCTTTTAATTGCAGATGAACCTACCGGAAATTTGGATCCGAAAAATTCAATGGAAATTATGCAAATTTTGGATCAAATTAATCAGCGTGGAATTACTGTTATTGTGTCTACACACGATAATGCCATGGTTGATTATTTTAGAAAAAGAGTAATAACACTTGATAACGGTGAAATAGTAAGGGATATACAAGCAGGTACGTATGAATAATACAGCATCAAAAGCAGAAATTAAGAAAAAAGTAAAAAAACAT
Organism: uncultured bacterium; assembly: GCA_900555175.1. Classification (GTDB taxonomy): domain Bacteria; phylum Cyanobacteriota; class Vampirovibrionia; order Gastranaerophilales; family Gastranaerophilaceae; genus Stercorousia. The sequence continues at coordinate 2,475 of USJT01000010.1, read as the reverse complement.
ATACCAAAAGATTGGTTATGCGAACTTAGAATATTATATCGTTTAACAATTGAAACAATACATGATATTCATAGAACAGGTATTGTAAATTTAGTCATTATAACTACAATGGCGGCAATTTTGACGATATTCGGATCATTTTTCAGATCAGCTTTGTCAATTTCAGCATTTGCTCATGAACTTGGCAATGTGTTAGAAATTTCTGTTTATTTAAAAGATAATGCTGATGCTAATGTCGCAAAATCAAGAATAAAAGATTTTGAACATGTTGAAAGTGTTACGATTATCCCAAAAGCTGCTTCATGGGCTAATTTAAAACGTGAAATGGATTTGCCTGATATTCAAAATCCGCTTCCGGATACTTTGCATGTTAAGGTTGACAAGCCTGAGAATATTGAAGGTGTCTTCAGTAATGTTAAACAGTTAAAGTCTGTTGAAGATGTTAGTTATGCTCAGGATTTGGCTAAGAAAATCGAAGCGTTAAACAAAATTGTAAATACGATAACTGTATTTGTAGTTATTATAATGGGTATTTTAACAATTACAATTATAAATAATACTATTCAGCTTGTTATTCAATCGAGAAAAGATGAAATTGAAATTATGCGACTGATGGGTGTTTCTAATTGGTATATAAGATTTCCATTGATTATGCAGGGTGCATTTTATGGATTTTCCGGCGCTGTTATTGCACTTTTACCGTTGAATTTTGTTCAAAACGGCTTAAGTCATATGCATCAATTCTTTATGGTGCCGACTCCTTTATATGCGCAAAATTTTGTTATAGCTGTTATGTTTGCAATGGCTATATTATTCGGTGCAGGTGGTAGCTTCCTGTGTATCAAAAAACATTTGCAGGTATAATTAATGACCGAAAAAAATACTATACTTTTAATTTCTGATGATGAAGAATTTGCAAAATTGCTTGAGAAAAAATTGATTTTTTTAAGGCATGATGATTCAATTTTGATATCTTCTTATGACAATGCGGTACAAAATTTAGAGCTTTGCGGGGCGGATGTCGTATTTGTTCATGAAAATTCTGTTCGTAGCAAGTCTGTTGAATTAATCAAAGAATTGAGAAAAAATAAGAATTTATGTATTATATTATTGGCAAATTCTTGTGAGTCTGATTTTATTCTTGCAGCTTATGATGCGGGAATTGATGATTTTGTGCTTTCTAATGCCGAATCTTTTGAGCTTGTTGTGAGAACTGTTGATAATATAAAACATAATTCTAACAAATTGAAATTGTACAGAAATTTAAAATTGTTAGAGCAGTTGAATGTAATAGATTCATATACAGGTTTATACAATTATAATTACGCAAAGCAGGTTATAGAAAATGTAATTGATGATAACTTAATTACTGACGGTGTTTTCATGGTTATAGCTCCGTCAGATTCATCTAAAAATCAATTTTCTGTTGATAAAATGGCTGAGGCTTTATTGGCATCTGTTAGAGTTGACGATATTCTAACTCTTGGAAGAGGGGCTAAATTTTATGTTTTTCTACCAAATACAGATATTAATGGTGCAGTTGTTGTTATTAATAAAATTATTGATAATTATGGCGGAAATTTTGAAATTTGTGCCGGAATTTCTATGATTGCTCATAAAAACTTTGATGAAATGGAAAGAGATGCATTGAGAGCTCAGGCAGATGCAGTTGCAACAAATGCTCAATATGTTATTGCAGAAGAACCTGAAAGTGATACTTTAGACGAGTGGCTTGAAGATGCGGATGACAAGCCTAAAAATTATAAAATTTTCAGACAAATTTTTAATAAAAAAATGGAAAAAGTTATTACACCTGTTTTTTACAGACTGCAAAAAGCATGGGAAGAAAAACTTTTTAATACTGAGATTGAAAAATATACAGACGGTGAACAGTGCGTATTCCATTTGAAAAATAATAAACAAGACAGTACTTTAAAGATTGTTTATCCTGGATTTGCAAAAATTATTATTTATATAACTCATGAAGGTTTGGATAGCCCTGAAAATAGTGAAATTCAGCTTCCGCTAACAAAAATTAATCAGAAAAAATTAATTTCAATTGTGGAAGATTTTATAAAAGATTTTAAATATACATCAGTTTAATGAAAAAGGAGACATTATGAATACATTATCTGCCGAAAATAGTTTGGTATTAATTATTGATATTCAAGATAGATTAGTAGCAGCCTTAAATAAGGACGTTATTGTTGAAAATTCCGTAAAAGTCGCAAGTGCTGCAAAAGCTTTAAATATCCCTGTTATATTGACAGAACAGTATCCGAAAGGCCTTGGACATACTGTTCAAAGATTGATGGATGTTTTGCCTGAAGGAAGTGAAGTCGTTGAAAAAACTTATTTCAATGCGTTGCTGGAAGATGGTATGCTCGAAAAAATTAAATCTTATGGGAAAAAACAGATTGTAATTTTTGGTATTGAAACACATATTTGTGTTCATCAAACAGCTTCAGCACTTGT
>USJT01000009.1 GCA_900555175.1 uncultured bacterium | reverse complement strand
ACTCTCAGATGCAAGAGATTTCTTAATCCTTTTACAATCCAAAGAAGCTATTGCAATTATCCCTGTTATCAAAATAGAAGAAGATGCAACAGAACAACAAAGATTAAACAATAAAAAAGTAAAAAAAGAATTAAAAAAAGAAGAAAAGAACAGAAAAACTACAAACGAAAAGCGCAAAAAAGCAGGAATGAAGCCTGATGAATCAGAAATTAATATGGAGGCTTCTATTGAATATATTCCTAAAGGTAAATATTACTTAATAAAGTATCAAAGAGGTACTATTAAAGCCTGGGGAGCCTTTAAAGGTTAAAGGCTACTTTACATTTCTTAAAAATTCCTAAAGTTTAGCAATTTTTAATCCGTAAAATACTTTATAGAAGTAGGTGCAATATTATGATATTTTTGTATCATTTTATTATTAAGAAAAGGAGTATATGATATGGTTTAATTTAAAAGGTTAAAATTAGCTCAAATAATATACTAAAACTGGAATTAATATATCTTTACAAATCAGCAAATAAATATTTTTTTCAGCGTTATTATTTAGTATATTATTAGAATACTATTGCAACTAATAATAAAAATAACATAAGGAGTACATGTATGAACAAAAAGCAACTTTTGATTGCGGCGATGGCAGCGGTCCTATCAGTGTCCGGAGCTAATGCAGCATCAGACATTACTGGAGTTACAGGATCTCCAGTTTCAGGCGGCAATATTTTCAACATTGATCCGGAAAAAGTAAGTGCAGACATTGGTTACAGACAATATGAAAACTTTATTTTGGAACATGGTGATATTGCAAACCTACTTTTCCACGATAAGATTTCCGGAAGAAATCTTGAAACTTTTATTAACCTTGTAAATAACGGGGTTAAAATTGATGGTATTTTAAACACAATGCGTGGAAGCGATTTCTATAATGGCCATGCAGTATTTATTACACCTGGTGGTATGACAATCGGAGCAAGCGGCGTACTTAACGTAGGTACTTTATCAGTTATTACTCCGGAATCAAACAGATACAATGCCTTAAAATCAGAATATGAAAGTGGCAATTACAGCAATATCAATAATATTTCTACTTTGTTAAACAGAGAAACAAATACTGGAAATATCACAGTTGATGGTAAAATCTTTGCAAGAAACGGCGTTCAACTTAGAGGCGGAGATATTGCAGTTGGGGCTGAAGGTGCAATCTTAAACGGAGTTGCTCAACAACAAGCACTTACAACAGATGAACAAGCATCAACCTTATTTAATTCTCTTGTAAACACAAGTGGTATGGTAACATCTGGTAATCAATTTGTTGCAAACGGTTCAAACATTCAAATTAAATCAACAGCAGGCACAGATATCGCAGGTAAAGTAATAAACGGTGCAGCAAAAGCAGGCCAAGCAAACAGTGGTTTATATATCACAAATAGCGGATCTAACGGAACTAAAATTTCCGGACTTGTTCAATCTACAAATGATTTAAACGTTTATAACAAAGCTGGAGATCTTAGCATTTCAGGAACTGTTAAAAATACAGGTGACAACTTAGAAATTTCTAACGCAGGCACTAATTTGACAGTTGGTGGAAAACTTTCAACAGATCACGACTTAGCAATAACAAATAATGGAACAGGCGCTTTAACACTTTCCGGCACAACAACATCAACAGGAAAAACCAATATTGTTAATGAAGGTGCCGGCGGTATGAATATTACAGGCTCTGTAACAAGTGCAGCAACACCTGATCAAGCAAGAAATGAAGGCTTTGCAATCAGAATTATAAACAGAGGCGGTAAAATGGTAATTTCTAACACCGCAGACAAAGTTGCAGCTGATTCTATCAGACTTGAAAACCAAGGTTCTAACGGTATGGAACTTGCAGGTGTTAAAGGTGAAAAACTTGTTTCAATTGAAAACAAAGCAGGCGATTTAACCATTAACGGAAAATTAACTGCAGGTGCTGACGAAGGTGGAAATATTAACATCTTAAACGGCAAAACAGCTAACAAATTAGCATTAGCTTCTGCAGGCGAAGTTGTTGGCAACGGTAACGTTTCTGTTAAAAATGAAGGTGCCGGCGGTATGGAATTATACGGCAACATCAAAAATAACAGTATGGATTCAGCAGAAACAGCTATTAACAACAACGCAGGAGCAATGATTGTTGATGGAGACATAACTACAACCGGTAACACAGCTATTAAAAACCAAGGTTCCGGAATGACTGTTACTAAAAATTCAAAAATTACAAACGACGGTCAATTGAAATTCAAAAACTACGGTCAAAATGGTATGACAATCGTTGGTAATGTTGATAACACAGGTAACATGACAATCTATAACGACAATGGAATGCTTACATTTGCAAACGATTCAGGCAACACTGTCGGCGGAACAGTTGCTAACCATGATGGTAATTTAGCAATTTGGTCAAGAGAAAATTCTAAAGGAATTTCAACACAAACTCTATCATCAATTACTAATGATGGAGCTGGCTACAATATCGCAATGAGACATGATGGCAATACAAGTGCTGGAGATAGAGGTATTGACCTTCAAGGTAAAATCTCAAGTGAAGGACAGTTAGCAATTAACAATTACAGTGGCGATATGTATGTATCCGGAGAATTGACATCTGATGGTAATATGGGTGTTATCAACAGAGCAGGTGGCGGTTCTATGGAACTTGCAAGCGCAGGTAAAATTTCCAGTGACACTGCAAACATTAATATCAAAAACTACGGTTCGGGTGATATGACAGTTAACAGTGAAATCACACACTCAGGACGTGTAAACGTACTTGCAAACTCAGGCAAATTAAATATGGGTGCAACTGTTCATAATAACGGAAGCGGTTCTCTTGATGAAAATAACGGCTTCTATGCAGCAGCAAGAGAAAACGGTACAGGTATTAATGTAACAAGCGGATTCAAAGCTGACGGTACAGGTCAAAACTTAATCAAAAATATCTCAGGAGATGAAGGCTTGAGATATGAAGGTAATATGAACACTTCAAACGCTCAAACAGAATTGTATAACCAAAAAGGTGATATGACTGTTGGCGGACAAATTAATACAACAACAGGTAATGCCGTAATCCTTAACAAAGGTGATGGAATGACCGTAAACGGAACTATTACAAGCGACAAAGATGTCAAAGTAGTAAACAAAGGTTCTGAAGCTGCAGATGTATCAGAAGCAACTATCCAAGCTCCAAATCAAACTACAAAATGGTTCTGGCAAGCACTAAAAGACAAATTAGGTCTATAATACCTGAATATAATAAAAAAAATAAAAAGAGCATCTTTTTAGATGCTCTTTTTTATATATAAAAATAGGGGGGTTGATTTTTGATTTTTAGCGTTACATAATGGAGTGTAAAAGAATTTATCGCGGGGTGGAGCAGTCTGGTAGCTCGTCGGGCTCATAACCCGAAGGTCGTTGGTTCAAATCCAGCTCCCGCAACCATTTAAAAAAAGCTTTTGATTTAATATCAAAAGCTTCTTTATTTACTATTTTGTATTTAGATATTATTTAGCAACTTTATTAAAACCTACTGGTTTACGATCTGACTTACGTGAGCTTTCGATGAATACATCTATTGCTTTTGAGAAATCTTCACCAGTAATTCTTAAGTTATCAATATCTGCTTTTTCAAATGTTCCATTTTCCATTTTTGCAAAAATTCCTGCTCTTTCAAAAGCATTCTCATTAGCGACACTTGAGATATATGCAATATCTGCACCCGTTGCTTTTATATCTAACAACTTTTGAGATATTGCAACTTTATCAAAATCATCTGCTAATTTCTTGTCTTTGGTATGAATATCCAAGATCTTATTTACACCATCTACTGTATCAGGAGCTTTTACTTCTATATGTTTACCAAATCTTCCTGAACGAGTAATTGCACTATCCAATGCATCAATTTTATTTGTTGCTGTAATTATATAAATTTGATCACCTTCTTTCTCAACATCACTCATTAATGTTAAAAGCTGGTTTACAACTTTATCGCCATAAACATCAACACTTCCACGTTTTCTTGCAACAGCATCAAATTCATCTATGAAAATTATTGCCGGCTGATTTTCTTGAGCCATTTTAAAAAGTGCTCTCCAATTTGATTCGGATTCTCCAACCCATTTTGATTCCATTTCCAAACCATTTAATTTCATAAATGTTGCATGTGATTCATTTGCTAAAGCTTGAGCAATAAGAGTTTTTCCTGTTCCCGGTGGACCGTACATAATAAAGCCATGGTTAACTTTACTGTTTTCATAAGCTTCAGGATATTTTATAGGATATAAAATCCCCTTCTTTAATTGAGTTATTACGTCATCTTGCCCACCGACATCTGCAAATGTCAATTTTTTAGGAGCTTTGGTTGTAAATTTTGACAATGATTGAATTGATTTTAAATTCCTTTGCTCAATAGAAGATAAAACACTTTTTGTTAAATCATAAGGTTGAGCAAATATATGTCGACTGAAACTTAAATCAACATCAGGCTTTTCTTTAATAGAAATTACTTTATCTTTAATTTTTATTGCGTCACCATCTGACAGATACAAAGTATCCCCAGCTTTAAATGGTTTAAATGCATTATTTATTCGATATTCCATATCAAATTTGTTTGGGTTAGTGACCAAAAAATCTCCATCAAATCCTCTTGCAAATGCAATTGTACCTTCTAAATTATCTTCAGGAACAAATATAAAACGTTTTATTGCAGTACTGAAGGCTTTTACGGAATCCTTTAATGCACTTTGTGCGGATTTTAAATCCTTTCCTGTTATTACAAGATCGCCTTGTTTTAATACCTGAAATACTGAAGCTAAACGGTCTCCTAACGGAATTTGTTTAGCCAGCTCAACAGCTCTCGATTGAACACCCGTAAAACTTAAAACATTTGAAGGCTTTGTAAAATACGAAGCCGAAGTTTGCGCTTTAGTTTCTGCCACTTGCTTGTTTACATTTGCAGTTTTTACCTGATTAGTGTAATTTGTACGATAATAATTTTGAATAGATGAAATTCTCACTGATACACCCCCTTTGTTTTATCGAGAATACATCTTTTTTTTTAAATCGTCAATTGTCCTTTTTTCAAACAAAAATCAATCTTTTAGGCAATTTACTACAAAAGTAGCAGTTTTTTGTATTTTTTTGTATGGTTTATTTTTTTATTATTGAAAAATTTATTTTGATACCTTATTTTTATAAAAAAATACGTGTTACATGTGTAATTTTTACACTTTTCCAATATTGTTACATTTTTTAATATTTTTGTGGTTTAATCCTTATATGCAGATATTGTTAAATTCAATTGCTATACTACTTAGAGTTTTCAGTAATTCTTTCAGCAACGTGTTTCAAAAAAAGCTTGCAGGAGAAAACGAAAACCCTATTAATGTTAATTTTATAAACTATTTCATTCTTAGTATTTTTTCAATTCCGCTTTTGTTTTTAATTGACTATACCTCTATAAATCGTGAATTTTGGATATACGCATTACTGGGTGGAATTACAGGAGCAATATGCAACTGTTTTATGGTACTGGCTTTAGAAAAAGGAGAATTGTCGGTATTAGGACCGATTAATTCATACAAAGCTATTATCGGGTTAATTTTCGGAATTATAATATTACATGAATACCCTAATTTTTACGGAATTGTAGGTATTTTATTAATTATTGCAGGATCTTATTTTATTTTTGATACGGCAAGTCCTAAAGTATTTTTAAGAAAAGACATTCAATATAGGATTTATGCACTTATTTTTTCAGCTTTGGAAGCTGTTTTTATCAAAAAAGTTATCATTTTATCATCTATTACAACATCATTTATTGCATCCAGCTTTTTAGGTGCATTATTTTCCTTCATCATTGTAAGAATTTTCAGCAGACAAAACTTGCATCTCCCAAACAAAAAGCATTCAATATTATACATTCTAACAGCAATTTGTTTCGGGCTAATGACTTTTATGACAGCGTATGTATTCAAATACATGAATGTCGGATATGCACTGTCTCTTTTTCAAATTTCAATTCTTATTAATGTAATTTTAGGATATAAACTGTTTAACGAAAAAAATCTATTAAAAAAACTCCTTGGCTCCTTAATAATTCTTATAGGTTCAGCAACAATTTTAATTTTTGGACATTAATATGATAGAATAAAAACAAAAGGACAAAAGAGAAATGCTAACACCAGTTAGTGGGAAAAAAGTTGAATACGATATAAGGCCATACAAGAGTTATAGAAGGCATATTAAAGAAGAACCGGGCACTATGGTTAAGGCAAAAGTTGCAACAGGTTCTATTGCCGGAACATTAATTCCTATGGCTTTACTTGCCAAACATCAAAAGTGTAAAATATACAACATTAAATACAACGTAAAAGAAATGATTTTTGTAACAACAGGTAGTATTCTGGGAGGACTTGCTGCGGGTCTTATTGCTGATAAAAAAGAACATACAAAGCAAAAAGTAAACGAAAGCGTTTTCCAGTTCATGAATTCATCAATTCCACCACTAATAACAGCCGCATTATTTAAATTTAGCCAAAACATTAAATACAGAATAGCAAGCACAGCTGTCGGACTTTTCGGCGGAATGCATTTGGCTGCGAAATTATCAAACAAAATTAACGATCCATACGACAAAGTTCCTGACAGAAAATTGACGTTTAAAGATTCTATTGCAAACCTTGATGATGCTTTGGGTGTATTAATTTTAGCAAAAGTTCCTATCGCAGAAAAATTGCACGCGGATAAAGCCTTACCTGCGATATACAGTTGGTGCGGTTACAGAGCAGGAATAAGCAACTAATCTTCCGTTTTATTAACGTCTGAATTATCATCACTTTCGATTTTTATCTGCCCATCTTCTTCTACAAACTTTTTCTTATTAAAAAGTTTATTTATTAATGGTTCACGAGGCGCATTTTGTTTTTCAAATCTAGCCTTTTCGGTTTCTACATCATTGTAATCGTTCAAAACTTCCATTCGGAATTTTTGTTGATTTATCATTTGCATATCATGAACCTGTATAACGGAAGCATCAGTCGGTAGCACTGCATAAGCAGGTTTTACAAAACATATTAAACAAAATAAAATTAAAATCTTTTTCATAATATTATACACTCATTATTATTTTATTCTGAAAACAACATTTGCAACAGCAGTTACTTTTTTATCTATTGTAGAAGTGTCATTTATGCCCATATCAGAAACATTTGTCGAATCAACAGGAGTAATTTGATATACTCCCATATTTACAGATTGAATTTTACCCGGTTTGTTATGAGTTGCCTTAAGCATTGCAGTTGCCCTATTTTTCGCATCTGTTGTCGCATCTTCAAGCAATTTTACCTTCAAATCAGCTAACCCTGAATAAAAATATTGAGCTTCCAAAACATTAATATCAATACCTTTATCAAGCAAACTTTGAATATCTGTTGAGATATCTTTTATTTTTTGAACATCATCGGATTTTATTACAACAGCTTGAGAAAGATTATAATAAGCAATATCATTTGTCATATTACCGTTTGAAGTGTATTTATAAGAGTTATACCCATTTAGAGATTTAACATCTATATCTGTAATCCCTTTATTTTTCAAATAAGACATAACAACAGGAAGTTGTGATTTTATAGTATTGTAAGCAAGTTGTTTATCAGGTTTTCTTGCAGTTATTTCAAATTCTAATCTGGCAGAATCTGATTTCACAATCTGATATGCAGAACCTGTTACAGAAACTTTATCATTAGACAATGCTCCTGTTCCAAATTTTACAGCCAACACCATACCTAACGCAAGAATAATTGCAAGCCAAACAAGTTGTAATTTCATAAACTTTTCAAACATATAAACACTCCATTATTAATAATTGTATTTCATATTATAACTTATATTTTATAAAATATCAATTGATAAAGGTAAAATAATATGCTACAATTAAAAAAAATGGGGGTTATATGAACAAATACTTAAAAAAAGTTTTACAAGATGTTAAAAGAAAAAATAATTCCGAAAAAGAATACCTACAAGCAGTAGAAGAAGTTCTTTTAACAATAGAGCCGGTTATCGAAAAACACCCTGAATATGAAAAAATAGCCCTTCTTGAAAGAATGATTGAACCGGAAAGAATTATAACCTTCAGAGTTCCATACGTAAACGATAAAGGTCAAGTTATTGTTCATAGAGGATACAGAGTTCAATTCAACAGTCTGATTGGACCTTATAAAGGCGGTTTAAGATTTGATCCGAGTGTAAATCAAAGTATTATGAAATTTCTCGCTTTTGAACAAATTTTCAAAAACGCACTTACAGGCTTGCCAATCGGCGGAGGCAAGGGAGGAAGCGACTTTGACCCCAAGGGGAAATCTGACGGAGAAATAATGAGATTTTGCCAAAGTTTTATGACAGAGCTTCAAAGGCACATCGGACAAGATGTTGATGTTCCCGCAGGCGATATAGGTGTCGGAGAAAGAGAAATCGGATATTTGTTCGGGCAATACAAAAGAATAAAAGATGCTTATGAAGGTGGAGTTTTAACAGGGAAAGGTCTTTCATACGGAGGTTCCCTAGTAAGAAAAGAAGCGACAGGATTTGGACTTATATATTTTATGAGAGAAATGCTTGACAATGATAAGAACAAATCTTTGAAGGGCAAAACGGTTACAATATCAGGCTCCGGGAATGTTGCAATATATGCTTGCCAAAAAGCATTGGAATACGGTGCAAAAGTAATTGCAATGAGCGATTCAAAAGGTTGCATTTATGATAAAAACGGAATAGATTTAGAGCTTGTAAAAGAAATTAAAGAAGAACGCAGAGGAAGGCTTTATGAATACTTAAAAGTCCATAAAAAAGCGGAATATCTTGAAAGGGAGAATGAAGATTCCCCAATTTGGGCGATTAAAACAGATATTGCACTTCCTTGCGCAACTCAAAATGAATTAACTTTAAATTCAGCGAAAAAGCTTGTAGCAAATGGAGTTTTAGCAATCGGAGAAGGTGCAAATATGCCTTGTACAAAAGATGCAACAGAATATTTTCTTGCAAATCATATTCTGCTTGCACCTGCCAAAGCTGCAAATGCAGGTGGGGTTGCAACTTCTGCAATAGAAATGAGCCAAAACAGCATGAGATATTACATGCCTTTTGAACAAGTTGATAATGAATTAAACAAAATTATGATTAACATATTTAATGCTTGCAAATCAGCTGCAACAGAATACAAACTTGCAAACAATTATGTAGCAGGTGCAAATATTGCAGCATTCACAAAACTTGCAAAGGCAATGGTAGCTCAAGGAATAGTTTAATTAAACAGTTTAAATTTCAAATAAACTGTTTATAGTTTCTTCAGTACAAGCCTGCGGAGCACGTTTTACATACTTGTATGTATTATATTTGCAATATTCATTTATAACGAATTTTAAGCTTTCAATTTCCTTATTATTCATATCTATTGCAAATTTAGACATCAAAATCGGATACTGCTCTTTGTAAGACTTTTCAGCTGCATTTGTAATCGGGAATACACTGTTCAAAAGTCTTTGTCTGTCTGATTCATACAAAATGCATTTTCCTTTAATATAACCGGAAAACTGATTATCTACTCTAAAGTTGTTTGCTGCATTTGCACATACTTCGTGCAAATACTTATGGCTTGCAACCATACTTTCCATTGCGGCTTTATTGGCCTCTTTATTTTCATCAGCGAAACAAATACCTGATGAAATTACAAAAACAATTAATAATAAAATAATATTTTTCATAACTTGATTATAATACATCATTTAACACGCTATGGCTGAAAATTTACATTCATTAATACAAGGAAGTTCTATTTTATAATTATTGTAATTTGATTTTTTGCTTTCCACAGCAATTGTGCCATTATGAGCATTAATTATCTGCTTTGCAAGATACAAATTTAAGCTGCTTCCGACTTTGTCCATTTTTTCTGACGATGTTGTGTACATCTTGAACATATTTTGAATTGCTTCTGATGAAACATAAGGACTTTCAAAGCCCAAAGAAATAAATACGGAATTTGAATTATTAATTTTACCGATTTCACATATTATCTCAGTATCTTTATAGGCACTTGAGACACAAAAATCTATTATATTTTCAAAAGCTTTCTTCATTTGAGCCTTATCTGCATACAAAGACACAAATTTATCTTTTGCTTTTAAGCGTACATTAATATTTTTATTGTGCATTCCCCTAACTGATTTAGAAAAAGCTTCATCCAAAAGTTTTAGCATATGGACTTTTTCGTAATTCAAAATTATGTCGTTATTTTCATACTTGTATGTTGTTAGAATTGTCGATAACATATCATACATACAATAGCAGGAATCTAATGTAAGATTTAGAATTTCTTTTTGTTCATCATTAACGCTTCCCAAATTTCCGCTAATTAAAAGCTCAAGCGCTCTAATTTGAGCTAATGTCGGAATTTTCAAATCATGGCTTAATGTAGAAATATATGTTTCTCTTTGACGTTTTGCATCTCTTTCAACGTCAATATTTTTACCAAATACGACAAATGCGTTAACATCATCATAATTATTCAAAATAGGAACTTTTAAAATTCTAAACCAATTTTGTCTTCCGTTAGTCAACTTTACATGCCTGTCTGTAACCAGAGGTTTTTTAGTTTTTAGTACAAACGCATTTTCTGCTTTCATCTGCTCCATCGTATCCCCTTCAAAAATATCTTCGGTCAATTCGCTTAATTGCCCGCCTTCCCTAATCTCAAAAAACTTTAAAGCCTCAACATTCCCTGTTAAGAATCTGTTTTCAGTATCAATGACATAAGCCATCATAGGCATATTATTTAATATTGCACTTAAGTAATTTGAACTGTGCTCTACCTTCTTTTTTAATTGCTGTTCTACATATTCTTTTTCCGCAAAAAATTCGTTTTTAAAAACACAAACTATCATATAAGTATTTATCAGCCCGAAAACGACTGCAAAACCTATTACCTGAATTGCGTGTTTAAAATCGACAAAACAGCATAAAATTATAATTACAAAAGTTATTGAAAAGACAAAAAATGAAAAACTTTTTAAGATAGACTTTTTAAACATACTTTCCTCTATTTCTAATTACACTTTACATACTAAAAGAACAGGGCTAAAAATACATTACCCGAGTGATTAATATCTCAAACGGGTAACATGGGCAATTATTTTCGGCAATCGCATTTTTTCCCGACAGGGCTTCCAAAAATCAGCCTTAATCCGCCAAAAGGCTTTTTCATAGTACAATTCAGTCCTGCAGTCATTTCATCAATATTGCACAAAACTCTGTTAATTTCATCTATTGTACAGCCGACTTGCGGTAATGTATTATTCAATTCATTTGTCATAAGTTTTACATTCCTGCTTACAATCTGGAAATTTTTAGCCGTACTGTCAAGTCTTTGTTCATTAAAGGCTTCATTCAAGTTAGATGTAGCAACTCCTGCATTTGATGAAATTTTTACAATATTTGATGTACTCTCGCTTAAATCTTTAGATGCTTTAACAACATTAGGCTTTACATCTCCAGCCATAGAATTTAATGTCACAAATAAATCACCCAAAGCTTGAACCGTAACATTCAAATTCTTTATAGCTTCTGCCATATCAGCCTTCATCGCATCTATTGATTCAGGATCCTGATTTGCCAGATAAGATTCAAAATCAACTGTTGTCTTACCTGAAATTCTATCCCCGTCCTCTAAATAAAAAATCGAAGGAGATGTCGGATACATCAAATCAATGTAATCAAATTTCCGATTCCAAAAATTCCGTTCTTTTTTCAAATTTGCGGAAACGTTTACAGGCAAATGCAAATCACAAGGATAAAGCCTCATTGTAACAATAGTTGATGTATAAGTTTTGTTCGGATGAACACCTACAACATTACCTATTTTAAATCCATTGTAATAAACAGGAGCCCTGTTGTGAAACGGACGTAAATTTTTAAATTCCGCCGTAACATAAGTACTTGTTTTGTAATTGTAATAAGCAACCCCAATAACTAAAAGAATTGCAATAACCGTTAAAGATTTATATAAATTGTTCATATTGGAAATTCTATTTTATGTCAAATCAAAATACATTCCCGAACTGTATAATTTTATAGTACAATACACCTATGGAAGGAAATAAATATTCAAAAAAAGCAGGTGAATTATTCAGACAAGGCTACAATTGTGCTCAA
>USJT01000008.1 GCA_900555175.1 uncultured bacterium | reverse complement strand
TCGTTACGTTTGGTGTACGTTGATATAAAATGAGATAAATTTTCTGCACGAAGTTCGCTTGCATTGGCAAGTCCGAGTGCAAAAAGAACGCTATCAATAATATTACTTTTCCCTGAACCGTTTGGTCCGGAAACTGTTGTAAAACCTTTTAATAATGGGATTTCTGATTTATTTGCAAATGATTTAAAATTATCTATCTCAAGTTGTTTAATGTACATAAATTCCTACCAAGTCTTATTATCTATTGAACAACAACTTTTTTTTCATGTCAAAAGCTTAAAGAAATCTTTACGTTTTATTTATTTATTGAATTTATAAGAATTTGCCATTACTGATAATTAATGTTATTATTAATCTATGCTTGATTTTAAGGAACAGAATGATAAAGAGAGAGCTTTTTTAGAAAAAGATTTTTCTTGCATTGATACGCTATTGAAACGTATTAGAGCGTCTATTGTATCAGGTGTCAAGGTCGACATTTCAGATTTGGATTTTTCTGGTATTCTTGAATATAATCCTAGTGAAACACTTATTTATATTACTTTATTTCAAAGCGGTCAAAAATTTGTCCGTTACGGAAGTAAAAGAGTTGATTTAGCAACTACTATTAACAGAAATATTGAAATGATAAGGAAAAATCCACGTTTTGAGAATTTTAAACCTGAAGATGAAAATTTCTGTCGAATAATGATTGAATATGTTATTGACAGAAAAAAAATAAAACGAGGAGAGCTCAATTCCGAACGATTTGATAACGGAAGATTTGAAATCGGTATTAATGGCTTAGAATTAAGAAAAAACGGTATTTCATACTATTATATGCCGACTGATGCAATTACTTTAAGCCACATGGGGCTTCGTTCCGTGTTGCAAACTTTAGTAAAGAAAACTCCTATCGGAAAGCTTACAAATAGCCGTTCCGAAAGATTAAAAATCCTTGCAAATTCGGATGATTATGAATATTACTTGTTTAGAAGCAGAGCTTTTGTTACTTATAAAGATAAATGTATTCCGCTGTATCGTGGAAATATAAGATATACTGAATTTAGTTATGATGTTTTATATCATCAAGTGATTGAATCTTCTGACTGGCTTCTTGCAAATATGTATGACGATGGAAGATTTTTGTATTACTACGATTGCTGTGAAGATAATTTTAAAGATCACGAACATCCGACAAGACCTGAAAATAATTTGTACTACAATGATTTGCGTCATTGTGGTGTTATTATTGCTCTGATAAGAGCTTATCAACTTCCGTCTGATGAAAAATATATTAAAGCTGCTAAAAAAGCTGTTGATTGGAGTATTTCAATTACTAAAGAACATGATACCAAATGGGGCAAAGGCTGTTATGCTTTTTATAATAGAAAATCAAAACTCGGCGGAACAGGTGTTTTGTTGGTCGCTTTGATGCAGTATCGTTCTTTTACGGGTGACAAATCTTATGATGAATATATAAAAGGTTATACTCGCCATATTATGAGCAGAGTTTATGATAATGGTGAGATTCTAGGGTATTATATCCATCCAGAATTCCAAAACGGTCAGCCTTTAATTAATATGACTGACGAAGAAAGAAAAGCCACTTTTTCATTCTATTACCCTGGTGAAGCCCTTTTGGGACTGGCACTTTTTGCAAATAATTTCTTGGATGATGAAAAGTTAGCAAAAGAAGTTCGTAAAGTTGCTAAAAAAGCCTTGGATTGGATTGTTGATGAAAGGCCTAAAATATATTCTGAATTGTTTACGGCTTTACCATCTGATGCTTGGCTTATGCAAGCAATTGAGGAGTGGGCAAAGGATAAGGATTTTCAAAAACAAAATTATATAAATTTTGTGTTTACTGATGCAGCTACTATGGTTTCTAAAATGTATAAAAGAGATGATTCTCCTTATATTGATTATGAAGGCGGTTATTATTACGATTATGGTGACCATTATTACCCTGATGGTGCTCGCTCAGAAGGACTTGTTGCTGCTTATTATTTAGCTCGTTATTTGAAAGTCGAAGTGCTTGAAAAAAGATTGCTTGAAGCTTGTAAAAAAGCTGCTATGTGTCAGTTCCATTTGTTCAATAACGATATAAATAATTATTCGCATAAAAATCCTGAACGTTCAGCAGGTTCAATAAGGTTTAAAGCTACTCGTCAATGGGTTCGAGTGGATTCAATTCAACACGTTTCCTGTTTCTTTGCAAGACTTTATAAAGCTGAAAATTAGCACAAAAAAAAACGACTATCATAGTAAGTCGTTAGAATAAAAGGGAAAGGAAACAAAATTAATAATAAGTTTATTGAAAAAGTAATAATAATTAACCGAAAGTTTTGAATGTAGATTCAGTGTTCTTTTCAATAACTTTTTGAACAGCATCCATTTCAGTTTGGATCGCATCTTGTTCAGTATCTAATTGTTTCAATCTTAATTCAAGGTTTTTATCTTCAGCTTGGATAATTTCAATTTTAGCGTTAATTTCTTGAATAGATTGATCATATTCATATTTATCGTATTCGTATTGGTTCATTGCATCATCGTAAGCAGCCTGATCAGTAACAGTGTTAGTAGTAACAGCGTATGTAACTTCATCTTGTTGACCAGGGTTAAGAGTAACGTTAATGATACGTCCTGTTGAATCTTGTTCTAATCTAGCAGTAACCCCTTTAACTTCTTCAGTTTTTTGAGCAGAACCGATAGTGTAAGCCGGAATGTTGCTTTGAGAAGAACCAGTGTCAGAGAAAATAGCAGAGTCTAACACATCTTTTTTTACAAAGTATGGAGACCAAGTGTTTGTAGTAGTGTTTTTAACATATCTAACTAACCAATCAGCTTCTCCGTATTGTTCGTTAAGGATTTCAATGTAATTCTTTTCTTCTTCTTTTAAGTTAGCAATCTGATCAGCAGACAAAGTTTTTAAATAATCATCATTGAAATCACAAGTGTATTTAACATTGTTAGAAGTTGGAACATATTCTTGAGAATAAACCCCAGTTTGTTCATTGTATTGTCTGTAATATTTTTTAGATTCTTTGTCATAGAATAATCCAGAAACAGCAGCCCCTGTCGGATTACCTTGATCATCATAATCTTGAGCAGTGAAAGTTAAATTATCAGTCAAGCCTCTAAGTTGTTTAGACCCAACAAAGTAATCGAAAATAGTTTTTCCGGTGCCATCAATAGCACCTGTATCTTTTCTTGTAACAATAGATTGACCAGCAGAAACAGCAGCAAAATCATCAGTCCAAGAAGAAGTATAACTAATTAAATAAGTACCGTCACTTTGAGCAATCATAGTAGAAATAGAATTGCTTAAAGAACCGTCTTCGAATGTATAAACAGTTTTTGTATAATCGGCAGTAGAAGGAGGAACCGGTACAGTCATACCGAGCAGCTGGTTATAGTAGTTGGCAGACTGGTTAGACAAAGTAGTTCTTTGTTGGTTTATCTGCTGTCCTTCATATTCAACATTTGTTTTTCTCGCAGTCAGTCCTAAGAACCGAGCTTGCGAAGCAGCCATACCCATGACCTGTTCCCTTTCTTGTTTTGTTTCCTTACTCTATTAATCGGCATATTAAGTAAAAAACTTTAAAAAAGGACTAAAAAATGTTAACAAATTGTAACAAAAAAGACACCCGATACAAATTATCAAGTGTCTTTTTTACTATGTTTATTGTTGTTTAGGCTATTTAATGTTAGCGAAAGTCCAAGCATCAAATGTTGGTGTTTCAGAAATATTCATTTCTTTTTTCTTTTCGCCTGATGTTGAATCGTTATGAGCAATTGGTTTATATAATCTGTTATAGTATTCAATTACCATACGATCTGAGTTGAAGTAAGCTTCAGAAGTTCTGATAGCTTGTCTCATTAAACGAGCCCATTCTTTTTTGTTTTCGTAGTATGTAGGAATAATTTCATTTTCAATGATGTTCATTACACATTCATGATCTTTCCAATGACGTTCTTCCCAAGGCATTTCGTCATCAAGTCCAGGGTATTCAACAGTGTAACCGTTAATGCCGTTAAATGTACCTTCAACAGTCCAACCATCATAGATTGATAAGTGAACAGTACCGTTAGCGTTAGCTGACATACCTGAAGTACCTGAAGCTTCGAATGGTCTTAACGGAGTGTTTAACCAAATATCTGAACCGCGTTTTAATTTACCGGATAATTCAAGTTCATATCCAGGTAATACAACAACGTTTTTCATGCTGTGTGAACGGTTAAGAAGTTTGTTAAACATTTCTTTACCCATAACATCATCCGGGTGGAATTTACCTGCAAAGATGATTTGAATTTTGTTAGCATCAAGTAATTTGTTGATTCTGTCTTTATCCATAAGGATTAACCAAGCACGTTTGTAATCAGCAAATCTTCTTGCCCAAGTGATTGTTAATACATCAGGATCAAATCTCTTACCGGCAACGTTTGCAACATATTCAAACAATTCTGCTTTCATTTCACGTTTTACTGCTAACAATTTTTCAGGATCATTTGCAGCTTCTTTAATTCTCTTATCTTGCCAATAATGAAGGTTAACAGCGTTTGTAATAGCACGGATTGGGCATCTGCCATCAACCCATTCCCACATTTTATTAGCAACAAGACCGTGTAATTGAGATACAGCGTTTGCAATTCTAGACATTCTCAATGCTGCAACTGTTAATGAGAAGTTTTCTCCACCTAATTGAACAGCAGTTTCTCTTGAACATCCTGCAAAGAAGCCGCCTTCCATAAGTGTATCAACCCAGTGAACTTCGTTACCTGCTGCAACAGGTGTGTGAGTTGTGAATACAGTTTTCTTTTTAACTTCATCAAGATTGCCGTTGTATTGTCTTAACAATTCAAATGCTGCAGGTAGAGCGTGACCTTCATTCATGTGTACAACATCAAAGTTGTAACCGATTTTTTGAAGGATTCTGATACCACCAATACCTAAAACTGTTTCTTGAGCAATTCTGATTTTTTCATTTCCGTCATAAAGTTTATGAGAAATGCTCTTAGCCCAATCGCTGTTACCTTCGATATCAGTTGTCAAAAGGTAAACAGGGCAAGCACCGAATAAATCCGGTTCTACTAAGTAAGCTTTTACTTTAACTTTTTCTCCGAAAATATCAACTTCTGTTGTAACGTTTGTATCTTTCAAGAAGTCATAATATTTTCTGATATAAGCAACTTCGACTTGACCATCTTGTGCAATTCGTTGATCATAGTACCCGTATGCCAATAACATAGTTACACCTACCATAGGCATTTGCAGATAACCTGCAGAAAGCATGTGCGAACCTGCCAAAAATCCTAAACCGCCTGAATAAGTTTTTAAAGACTGATCCATTGCGATTTCCATTGAGAAATATGCTACATTTGGTAATGACATATTAACCTTCCTCTTCTTAAACTGTGTAAACTACTTTACCCAAATTTCGGGGTACCACAACAGCATAACACAAAAATTCTACTTTAAAGTTCATTTATAAAAAAATTTTTCTCTAATCCTTAAGAATTAGTTATAAGTAGCTATTTAGCACTTAAAAAAACTTAATATTTATTATTTTTATAACAGAAATTTGAAAAATCAGGTTAATTTTTATTTACTTTATCCAATATTTTTTCCAATGCAATTTTTACATGAGCATAGTTTATGCCGCCTTGCATATAAGCTACATAAGGTGCTCTCATTGGACCGTCTGCGGATAATTCTATTGTTGAACCTTCAATAAATGTACCGCCTGCCATAATTATCGGATCTTCATAGCCAGGAACATATTCAGGTATTGGGGTTACGTACTCGTTTACAGGGGATAAAGCTTGAATAGTTCTGCAAAAATGTTCTAAAGGTTCAGGTGAACCGAATGTTATATTTTGTATAATATCAGTTCTTTTTTCATTATATTTTGGACTTGAATCATAACCTATTTCATCAAATATTTTTGCTGCAAGAACTGCACCTTTTACTGCATCAGAAACAACAGACGGTGCCATAAACAGACCTTGGAAAATCAATCTGTGTTGGTTAAACATTGCTCCGCCTTCACAGCCAATTCCAGGTGCTGTCAAACGATTTGCACACTTATCAACATATTTTGCTTTACCTGCAATATATCCGCCTGCCTCTACAATTCCGCCACCAGGGTTTTTGATTAGTGAGCCGCCTATTAAATCTGCGCCTATTTCAAGTGGTTCTTTTGTATCGACAAATTCTCCGTAACAGTTATCTACAAAGCAAATACAATCAGGATTTTTAGATTTTACTATTTTGCAAATTTTTTCAATTGTATCAAGTGAAAGAGATTTTCTTGTTGAATAACCTTTTGAACGTTGGATTAAAACCATTTTTACGGTTTTATCTATCATTTGTTCAAGTTTTTCAAAATCGATTTCACATCCGTTTTTTAGCGGAACTTCATCATACAAAACGCCGTGACCTATTAGAGAATCTTCTTTTGTTGCATCATCTCCTGCAGTTCCGATTACCTCTTGCATTGTGTCATAAGGTGCGCCTGCAACAGAGATAAGTTTATCTCCGTATTTAAGATTGCCGAAAAGACAGCAGGCAAGTGTATGTGTGCCTGAAGCAAAATGTATTCTGACAAGAGCTTTTTCGGCCTTAAAAACATCTGCAAAAACTTTATCTAATACTTCTCTACCTAAATCATCATGCCCGTAGCCTGATACTGTATAAAAATGTTCAGGTGCAACTTTATTTTCAATAAAGGCATTTAACACTTTTTCCTGATTAAAATCTCTTATATCTTCAATTTGTTCAAATTCTTTTGTCAGGCTTTTTTCAACCTGTTTAATAATTTCTTTGCTATTCATAATTTCTCCGCCAATTCTGATTACTTTTATAATATTGCAACTAAAAATAATCGTCAACAGGTCATGTATATGTGATTAGGTAAAATTTTGGGTATTTCTTAATATTATTATGTTGTTATGAATAAAATTTTAATTATGTTTTTAATGATTTGTCTTGCTATTCCGGTGTTTGCTTCAGGGTATAATGTTTATAAAAATGATGAGCGAGGACGTATTTCTGATGGTATGCTTGATGAAAGCGAGCGAGTATTATTCATTTTGGATTTTTCAAACAGCATGTCCGAATATCTTGAAGGTAGGCGTAAGGTTGATTTGATGATAGATACAATGAAATCAATTTTGCCTAATTTAAGCCCTGATATTTCAGTAGGTTTAAGAGTTTACGGACATCGAATGGGGTTCACTCCGTTTGAAGCTTGCAGGGCATCAACACTAATATCTCCGATAGCTGTTGCAAACGGGATAAATATAAGAAATGCTTTGCTTGATATAAAACCTCGAGGAATGACGCCGATTACATATTCGTTAAAACAGGCAGTTAAAAATGATTTTTTAGGATTTAGCGGGAAAAAACATATTATTTTGCTGACTGATGGAGGTGAAAATTGTGATGAGAGTCCATGTTCTTACGTTGTTGAATTAATTAAGGAGCGTAAAGATATTACAATTGATGTTATAGCATTTAATATTGATGATGAAGATGATTTGTCGCAGCTTGAATGCACTTCTCTTGTGACAAGCGGTAAATTTTATAATGCCAAAACTGCTGCACAGTTAGCTAAAAGTTTAAACAGTAGTGTGAATAGTGTTAAAAAGGTTGAAGCAAAAATTATTCAAAATCCATAAACTATTTTTTGTAAAAATTTTCTATAATATAATTCTTTTATGGTTATTATTAAGCTAAATTCAGCAAGAAATTGTTTTAGGTATTTGATAAAGGCTTATGGGATAAAAGAAATTTATATTCCATATTATATATGCTCTTGTATTAGACATGTCGCATTTGAAGAAGGTTGTAAGATAAACTTTTATCATATAAATTTAGATTTTACACCGTCTTGTGATTTTTCTAAAAATGCGTATATTTTGTATCCGAATTATTTTGGAGTTTGTTCTAAAATCGTTGAAAATTTAGCTAAAATTTATCCTAATTTGATTGTTGATAACGCTCATTCTTTTTATTCAAAAAATTATGGATTAGCATCTTTTAATTCTTTAAGAAAATTTTTCTCTAAAATTAGAGATGGCGGATTTCTTTATATATCAAAAAAGTTAGTTTTCAATATTGATAGAGATTATTATTCATATATTCCAAAAGAATTGGATTATGATGAAATTTGCACTAATGAGAGAAGAATTGACAATCTTGATATGAAATTGATTTCAAATACAACTGATAATTTATTTAAAAATATTGATATAGATGTTGAAAAAGAAAGAAGAAAAAATTCTTTTCAAAGATATGAAAAAATATATGGTAATTCAAATTGTTTAAAAATTGATATATCTCCTGATGATGTTCCGTTTTGTTATCCGTATTTTGCAAAAAGTAGCGATGATGCAGATAAATTGGTTAATAAATTAAAAAATCAAGGTGTTATAATATATAGATACTGGGATAATCTACCTGAAAGTTATTATGAACGCAATTTTTACAGACGTCTTGTTGCAATTCCGTTATAAATAAAATATTTAATGGCACCCTATATCTTGTTTGTCAATTTTGCCGTCAAAATTGTTATCTATTCCGTCAGAACATGAGCCGATTGAATATTTTCCTTCTGCTCTTACTCCGTGTTGTAGATATCTGTTAGGGATTTTCTTCCACAAGTATTCAAAAAAGCCTTTATAATATCTGGCAAGTCTTTCATCTTCGATTATTAAAACATTTTCATCATTTTTGTTTTCCCCGCTTTTTGAAAAATTCATTGAACCTGCAATTATATATTTATCGTCAATTATCATGCTTTTTGAATGAACTTTTCCTGCATAATTTTCTATTTTTACCGGAATCCCTGAGGTTCTTAATATTTTTACTTTACTTCTTGATGTGTATGTGTTTGTCGCATCTATTATAAGTTTTACATCTACTCCTCTTTTCTTTGCATTAATTAAGGCTTGGGATAATTCATCATGAGTTATTAAAAAGCTTGGAATATAAATATATTTTTTTGAATTATTTACAAGCGGTATAATATTATTTGTTATAATTTTGTCTTTTGGAGAAAAGAGCGGAGTAACTTTGGTTTTATTTAGAATAATTGTTTTATGATTTACTTTTGATTTTGCATTGTGGAATTTGCCTGAAATCATTTGGTTAAATTCTTCTTCGTATATGTTTGCTAAATCTTTTGAATTTACATATATCACACAATTTGTGTTGAAACCAGAAAAGCCTGTGTTTGAAAAGTTCATCGAACCTGTGATTACTTTTTGATTGTCAAAAATTATAAATTTATTGTGCATTAAAATTTTTGGAGTATCGGTTGCAACTTCATCTGCGAGTGAAATTATATCTTCCATATCTTTATAGTAAGGTGTGTTACTTGTATCATAAACAAGTCTTATTTTTACACCTCTTGATTTTGCTTTTATGAGTGCATTTGAAAGTTTAGGAGTTTTATCCCAGCCGTAGAGTGCTATATCAATAGAATTTTTGCTGTTATTTATCTGGGTTAAAATTTCTTGGCAGGCAGGTGATGAACATTGATTATCAGGTTTTAACTTTGTTGTTAAATCGCTTAAATACATTTTTAAGCTGCCGCTTGAAATTATTTGAGGGTATGGAATAATTTTGGTTTTTATATCAAATTTTGTAAATTTTTTATGTTTCTTTGTTTTTGTAATATGACAAAATTTGCAAGGTTTTGCATCATCTGGAATTTGTTTTTCCGGAATTACAATCGCATCATGTGCAATAAGTCCGTATTTACAAGTTAGGGTGTGATACTTGTTGCTTTTGTGATTTAAAATTACAAGTTTAAATTTTTTAGCTTTTGCAAGTTGTTTTTGATAATTCTTGTTGTTATAAGGTTTTCCGTTTACAAAGCCTAATCCTGATTCTAAAAGCTTTTGTCTGTAAGATTGGTTATCAACAATAATATCTGCAAATTTGCAATTTTGATTTTCTTCTTTGCTAAGTTTTAGTTTAACTCGCTTTTCGGATAAAATACTGTCTGCAAAGTTGTCTGTAATATAGCCAAGTTTTATTGCATCTTCAGCTGTTAAATTTAATTTTTTCGCTAATTCTTCTTGGTTTACTTTTAAATCTGATGTGAATGTTTGAACATTTTGAATACAAATTGTTTCGTCACTATCAGATATGCTGTTGCCGTTTAAATCAACTTCGATTGTATTTGGTGTAATGATATTTAAAATAGCATTATCTGATTTTCTGATAATTTCAAATGACGCAAATGCTATAAATATGCATATAACAAATATAATTGTAAAAATCTTTTTAAATTGCATATTTAAACGTCCTGCTATTAAATTATTTTGAGATAAGGCAAGTTCCTTTTTATAGTTTGTCATTTCAAATCCAAGTCTTGAAATTTTGTCTTTTAGAGCTTTATTTTGCGTAATTAAAAATTCTGTATAATGCTGATTTTTATTAGCTGTTGCATAGTGACACGGGTGAATTAGAGCTTCTGCAACACAATCTTCTTCCAAAGCCTTCAATCCGTATTCAATTGTCATATTATCCATAAGACCTGTATAGCCGACTCCTATAAGATAATCATTTGTTTTTAGTCCGTATTCTTTTGCGACAGGTTTATTTATTGATGTGAAGTAATTTAAAAGAATAATTTTTAAAATATTTGGCGGGTA
This sequence comes from uncultured bacterium, assembly GCA_900555175.1. Classification (GTDB taxonomy): domain Bacteria; phylum Cyanobacteriota; class Vampirovibrionia; order Gastranaerophilales; family Gastranaerophilaceae; genus Stercorousia. Next base: position 1,683 of record USJT01000008.1, on the reverse strand, counting down.
TTTAAAATTAAGATGTTTTTTTAGGCTTGGAACAAAATACATTTCTTCATGCTGAGTTCTTATATATGGAATATTGTATTCTTTTGCAAGCTTTGCCGTTAGTTTAAATAAATTCGGTATTGCATGTGTATGAACATGTGAATCAATATGATCAACTTTTGTGTAATTCATAACTGTTTCAATCTGAGTTCTGAATTCAAATTCAACTTGATTTAAAAATTCTTGGTTATGAGATTTTAAAAGAAGCTGGATAAAACCGTTATTAAATTTGCCGCGTTTGTTAGTCAACATTGGAGCTTTTGTTAAAGAACGACCTTCAATAATATTAAGGTGTATGCCAATTCCTAAATTTGGACATTCCGGAATAATCTCATTAACGGCAGCATTGAAAGCTTTTCCGTTTGCACAAAGGCTTGCGCTTGTTAAAAATCCGTTGTGGTATCCGTCTAAAACAGCTCTGTTAAAAGCTTTTGACATTCCAAAATCATCTGCATTTAAAATAAATTTTTTGTTAACCATATAATAAAAAATCCTTGCTTTAATATTATATATATTATAGTATAAAGTTATACTTTTTTGCAAATTTAGAGAGAGGATTTATGGATAAACCTACTTTAGCAATTATTGTTCCGTGTTATAATGAGGAACTTTGTCTTGATAAAACTTGTTCAACACTTTTGACTTTGTTAGATTCATTGGTTGAAAAAAACAAGATTAGTGATAACAGTTTTCTTTATCTTGTTGATGATGGATCAGTTGATGGAACATGGAGAATTATTGCGGATTTTCACAACAAAGATAATAGAGTTAAAGCTTTAAAATTTGTAAGAAATTTTGGTAATCAAAAGGCTTTGATTGCAGGGCTTGAAAGTGTCAGAAATATCGGATGTGATTGCTGCGTATCTATTGATGCAGATTTGCAACAAGATGAAAATGCTATTGAAAAGTTTATTGATGAATATATACATGGCGCTGATATTGTTTGCGGTATAAGAAATGACAGAAAAACAGATTCTTTCTTTAAAAAAATTACTGCATTAATGTTTTATAAAACTATGAATATTTTGGGTGCAAAAATACCGCCAAACCATTCTGATTTCAGGTTAGTAAGTAAAAAAGTCTTGGATATTATGGAATTATATCCTGAAAAATATCTTTTCTTAAGAGGCTTTTTTAATGAATTAGGATTGAAAACAGCTTTTGTAAATTTTGATGTAAAACCTCGTTTTGCCGGAAAATCAAAATATAATTTTATGTCATTGATGGCTTTGGCATTAAACGGTATAACATCATACAGTGTTGTGCCTTTAAGATTTGTTGCTGTTTTAGGCTTTTTTATGGCATTTTTTGGATTTATTGTCGGTGTAGAAACAGTTATAGAAAAGATATTTTGGCATAATTCGCCAAACGGTTGGGCAACAACAATAATTTTGTTGTGTGTGTTTGGCGGAATTCAGCTTTTCTGCTTGGGTTTAATTGGCGAATACGTTGGTCAGGTATTCAGAGAAGTTAAATCAAGACCAAGATACATAAAAGATATAGAATTAAAATAAAAAACCGTGCCACTGTCTATCGAATTCGTTAAATAAAGTCTTTAAATATATCATCTCTTTTTAATCCCAAAACACCCGCAAGGATTGTCTTAGTGCTGCTGTGTTTCCACCCTGACACGGTTCGACAGCT
>USJT01000007.1 GCA_900555175.1 uncultured bacterium | reverse complement strand
AAGACAAAAAGATGTATATATTTGCAACACTTTAAAATGCCGTCCGCCTGAAAATCGGGACCCTTTGCCTGAAGAAAAAGCAGCTTGCAAAGAATATTTGGATGCTCAAATTGAAATTTTAAAACCGAGAATAATACTTCTTTGCGGACGAGTAGCCGTAAATTCATTACTAAACACAACTCAAGGAATAACAAAACTCAGAGGCAAATGGTTTGAAGGTCCTTATATGTCAAAAATGATGCCTATTTTTCACCCGTCATATCTTTTAAGGAATGATTCCAGAGAAAAGGGAAGCCCAAAATGGCTCATGTGGCAAGATATTAAAGAAATTAAAAGAGTTTATTCTCAAATGGATTAAAAATAAGCAATCTATTTATAGACATCTTGAATATTTTTAATTTTTGTATCTTCAACAGGCAAGCAATAAATCACATTCGGATGAAAATAATAATTTCCTCTTGCGCTTTTCATTATTACAATACTAAAAAAATCATGTCCGCTTTTATTAGGATTTAAAAGTCCGTTACTATCGACAGCAAATATAGGTTTAGGAGAATTTGCAGGCATATTAAATACAACAAGGCTTGTTTTATCATTCATAACAAAAGCCTGATTATATCTGTTCATCATATTTTCTGAAAAGCCTGCACAATTAGCTTTTGTAGAATATTGTTTATAAACAGGAATACAATTTTGAGCTAAAGCATTATTTTTGCAATATTTTACAACCTTCAAATTTGTTGCAAAAGTTTTGTAAAACCTGTCACAACCTGAAAAATCACTTGCAACGTCTTTTGATGAACCATAATAGCAGCCTGTATCTCCGCCCATTTCATAAACAGTAGTTAACAAAGCCTGAGAATATTCGGAATATAACTTTTTAAAAGAAATAACAGCAGCTTTATCAATAAGTTTGCAAGTGTACCAAACAGATACAAATAAAATCGCAATTAAATACACACCTGTCATAATTAAAATACGTTTTTTATCTGCCATAATAAACTTATAACAACTCCATAGGTTCGATAACAAAATCTACAATAAAAGGCCCGTCAAATGAAAAAGCTTTATCTATTGCATCTTTAATATCTTCAATACGCTCTACTCTAAGTCCATCTGCTCCATAACTTTGAGCTAATTTTATAAAATCAGGGTTTGAAATCTTTGTTGCAAAATATCTCTTATCGCAAGATTTTTCCTGAAATTGTCTAACCATTCCAAGATAACCGTTATCCAAAATAAATATTTTTACAGGTAATTTGTAATCCATACAAACAGCAAGTTCTTGCAAATTCATCTGAAAAGAGCCATCACCCGCTATACAAACAACAGGTTGATTTTCAAAAGCAACAGATGCTCCGATAGCAGCAGGAAAACCAAATCCCATAGTACCTAATCCGCCAGAAGTTATAAATCTTCTAGGTGAATTAAATTTCAAATATCTTGCTGCCCAAACCTGATGTTGTCCAACTTCTGTTGTTATAACCAAATTTTTATCTTTTATACATTCATAAATTCTTTGCATAACCTCAAAAGAATGCATTTGAGAAGATCTTTTTAACGGCTTCAAGCAATTTGTTTTAAAGCTTATTGCCTCATTTAACCAATCAGAATTTCTATTTCCACTACAAGATTTGATGCTCTCAAGCATTAAACTCAAAACTTCTTTAGCATCACCTTTAATCCCAAGTTCTGCAGGAACAATTCTTGAAATTTCCTTTTCATCAACATCAAGATGAATAAGTTTCTTCCCAAGTTCATTATTCGGGAAACAGCATCTAATCCTGTCATTAAACCTTGTACCGACAGCAAAAATCAAATCAGCATCTCTTACAATCTTATTTGCAGCAGGATGACCAAAAATTCCTATCATACCAATAAAGTTTTCATCATCTTCAGGGAAAGTTCCAAGCCCCATCATTGTTGAAACAACAGGAATATTTAAATTTTTTGCGAAATCATAAATTTCATTTGAAGCACCTGATTGAACAACTCCGCCACCTGATATTATCAAAGGCTTTTTAGCATGTAAAATCATATCCAAAGCGATTTTCACATCAGCCTTATTAATTTGAGGTTTACTAATATTTACGGAAATATCGTCACTAAATTCTGCGCATTCTGTGAAAACATTTTTTGTAATATCAACAAGAACAGGGCCTTGTCTGCCTGACATTGCACAATTATAAGCATCTGTAAGAGTTTTTTCTAAATCACAAACACATTTTACCTGATAATTTTTCTTAGTGCAGGATTTTGTAATATCAATAATATCAACTTCTTGAAACGCATCCTGATGCAAAAGTTCAGACATAACCTGCCCTGTAATTACAATAAGCGGATACCCGTCAAGATAAGCATTTGCAAGACCTGTCACAACATTTGTGGCACCGGGGCCTGATGTAACAATGACAGCTCCGCATTTGCCGCTAACTCTTGCATAACCTTCAGCAGCATGAACTGCAGCTTGTTCATATCTTACCAGATAATGTTTTACAGCATTTTGTCTGCTTAATTCATCATAAACATTCAAAACAATTCCGCCTGGGTATCCGAAAATAGTATCAATTCCAAGCTTGTTCAATGTTTTTAAAACTATTTGAGCCCCTGTCAGAGTTTTTGTTGTTATTGCAGGCATAATACTATAACTCCATTATTGTATTAGTTTAGCACAGTTAAACTTTAAATGCAAAAAAGCCGCCTTTTTAAAATAAGACGGCTCTTTTCTTTTAAATTAAACTTAATCTTCTTTTGAGAACAATTCTTTAATCAAGCTTTTCTTCTTTTGAACTTTGTTCTTTCGTTCTTGAGCTTTTTTCTGTCTTTCCAACTGTTTCTGTTTTGCCTTAGCTCTTTTCTTTGCAAGTTTTTGTTCTCTTGCTTTTTTCTTTTGAGCTAATTTTTGTTGGCGTTCAAGAGATTTTTGATGAGCTTTTTGTTCTTTTTGCGCAACAGAACCTGTTACATTATCAAGCCATCTTGATACAGGACCTTGAGTTTCTGCGGCATAAACAGAAGACATCGACATTACAGCAATTGCGAGTAATACTGTTAATTTTTTCTTCATAAACATTTCTCCTTATTCAGAAATTAATTGATTCCACAATTGTTTTTTCTGTTCAATTTTTTGTTTTCTTGCGTTAGCAGCATCTTCTCTTGCTTTTTGATTAGCTTCAATTTTCTTTTGAAGTTCTTCTTTTCTTTGAGCACGAGCTTCTTCTCTTGCTTGTTGATCTTTTTGTAATTGTTTTTCTGTATCTACAAGTTTTTGTGTATGTTTTTGAATAAATTTACCTGTATAAGTAGTAGGTTCTGAATCAGCGGCGCAACCGCAAATAACTAAAGATAATGATGCAACCAATAATTTTTTAATCATAATAAACTCTCCTTTTTGCTACTTGAATATTATACTAGATTAAATCATACATCGCAACTATTTTGTCAATTCCTTCTTTTGCAATGTTAAAAATCTTAATCATTTCTGACTGCTCATAAGGCTCTCCTTCAGCAGTAGTCTGAAATTCTATAATTTTACCACTCTTTGTCAAAACGATATTACTGTCAACTTGAGCATGCGAATCTTCTTGATAATCCAAATCAAGTCTGACTTCTCCATCAACAATACCTGCTGAAATAGCTCCTATCGGTTCAATTATAGGATTTTCTTTTAATGTACCGTTTGCCAACAACTTTTCAACCGCAATTCTCAAAGCTAAAAATCCCCCGCAAATAGATGCAGTTCTTGTTCCACCATCTGCTTGAATTACATCAGCATCTATTGTTATTGTTAAATCAGACATTTTCTCTAAATCAACGCAAGCTCTAAGGCTTCTGCCGATAAGTCTTTGAATTTCCTGAGTTCTTCCTGATATTTTTGTTCTTTCTCTTTGGCATCTTGTATTTGGAGCAGAAGGCAACAGAGAATATTCTGCAGTTACCCAGCCTCTTTTATCGTCCTTGTCCATCCATTTTGGTTTTCCTTCCTCAACAGATGCGGTTGTAATCACTTTTGTATCGCCAAATTCAACAAGCACTGAACCGAGTGCGTGTTTTGTATAATCTTTTATAAATTTAATTTCTCTTGTTTCGTTATTTGCTCTGCCTTCTCTTTTCATAAGATTTATCCTTTCAATTAATTATGCTTACCTTCATAATCCCACATATAAATCTGTCCGCAATATTTGCAAACAGCATGATCATTCATAAATTGCAAATCGGGAATAAATTTATACCCGTCAACAGTAATTTCAATATCTCCATCCTTGTTATATTCCTGCGAAAACTTCTTTTCGCCACGATAATCAGGGGAGAACATTAATTCAAATTTATCAACAGATTTACAATTTTTGCATATAAACATTTTTAATACTCATCATCATCCATTCTTGCACGTCTGATAATTTCAGGATCTATTCCGCGTTTTTCAATTTTAAAAGTTTTTGCAACCGTCTTTTTAGGTGCAGCTTTTCTTTTATAACGAGGTTTTGCACTTTCAACAGGAACATCAGCAGATGCAAGATTGTTATACCACAATGTCCAGCAAATACTTCTTAAAGGAAGAGTAAAACCGACAACTACAAAAAATATAATCTGCTTTACAACTTCCTGACCAATTATTGCAGGAGTAATTCCATATTTTTCAAGATACTCAACAGGCAAAGTATAAGCCCAATTTTCAAAAACCTTTGCACAATTTTTAGTTAAATCCAAAGCGTCAAATAACACTCCTAACCCTGAAGTCAAAAGATAATAAGTAAAAATAACAAGAAATGCCATTAATAAAAATGTTCTTGCAAAATTACCTTTGACAAGCTGTAAGCTTCTTCTAAAATACCCGATAGGTGACAAACCGTTTTCAAATGTGAATACTTGAAAAATTAAAATAAAATATATAAAGAACACAAAACCGATTATCCAAAATATTGGTATTACGGAAATTATGGTAAAAATACTAAACAAGAACCATAATATAATGAATGAAAAAGTTTTCTTTGTAACAACAGAATTATGAGCCCTGAAATCATATACTCTTCCCGTATTCAAATACCCGTCAGTCATTGAATTCAAGGCACCGTATGATACAAGATAATCCCAAAATGCTCTTGCCCAAATCAATAACCCAGGGATAACCGAGAGGATTATACAAATAAGCATTGCTGAAATATCATTCAAAGCAGGGAATTTAACTGACAAAATTTGTAGTGTACCAATAAGTAACACCAAAAATTAAAAACAAACCAACTAATTGCCCTAAAACAGGGAACAGCATATATAAGAAAAACTTATGAATATTTAAAGCATAAATTTTAATACCTTCAAAAAATACAGCCCAAACGCTTTTATCCTCTTTTCCCATAACTCTCCTGTTTTAATATTTAAAATATTTATTGTATAATAATTTTATTACAAATATGGAAAAATACACAAAAGAAGATTTTATAAATAATAAAGTTAACTTACATTTACACTCAACCTTTTCAGACGGGAAAGGAGATGTAACCGAGATTTTACAACAAGCTCACAAACTCGGATATAAAAAAATTTCATTTTGCGATCACAACACATTAGAAGCATACAAGCAAACTGAAATTTTAAAAGATGACATTATCCTTCCGGGAATTGAATTTGATGTCTGGTGCGGTTATGTTTTTATGCACCTACTAGCTTATGGAATTGATATAAATAACGAAGAACTTTTATCATTCTGCGCAAGAGATAAAAAAGAAACAGAATTGGATATTATAAGAATTTTTGCAAAACGCGATATCAAAAAGCTTATCAAAGCAATTCATAATGCAGGCGGTATAGCAGTTTTAGCACACCCTGCCTGCTGCTGGGCAATAAATCTTGAAAGTTTTGTAAAAAAGCTAATTTCATACGGACTTGACGGAATAGAAGTTTATTACCCTTATAAACGCCACAGAGGAATAATAAAATTCCATACAGCAAAAGAAGTTGAAAGAATTGCAGATAAATACAACCTCATAAAAACAGGCGGAACCGATTTACACGGGACAAAGCTTGATTAATATAAATTTCTTAATGGTTAGACCTTAAATATGCTTCAATAAATCCGTCCAAATCACCGTTCATTACGGCATCAACATTTGAGGTTTCATAATTGGTCCTATGATCCTTAACCATTTTATAAGGATGAAAAACATAAGATCGAATTTGTGATCCAAAATTTATATCAGCGTTTTCACCCTTCAATTCAGCTAATTTTTTTTCATGCTCTGCTTGACGAATTGCGAGAAGTTTTGCCGCAAGAATTTGCATCGCATTTTCTTTATTTTGAAGTTGAGAACGTTCCTGTTGACATTTAACAACAATTCCTGTCGGTTTATGGAGAATTCTGACAGCTGTTTCAACTTTGTTTACGTTCTGACCGCCTGCGCCGCCTGAACGCATTGTATCAATTTCCAAATCCTCAGGCGGAATTGTAATTGTTTTTTCAAAATCTTCTAATATCGGACAAACTTCTACTGATGCAAAACTTGTTTGACGTTTTCCGTTTGCATTGAACGGAGAAATTCTAACTAATCTGTGAACTCCTTTTTCGGCTTTTGCATAACCGTAGGCATATCGTCCCATAATTTTTATTGTAGCTGATTTAATTCCTGCTTCATCGCCATCAAGTTTATCTAAAAGCTCGACTTTCCAATCTTTGCTTTCTGCCCACCTCATATACATTCTCAAAAGCATACTTGCCCAATCTTGAGCATCAGTTCCGCCTGCTCCTGAATTTATTGACAAAATTGCATCCGCCTCATCATATTCTCCGCTCAACATCTGTTTTACTTCAAATTTATCTAATGCAACAGACATTTCATCCAGTTGAACCGTCATCTCAGAAATTAAGCTTTCATCTCCAATTTCAAATGCAGTTTCAACATCTTCTATTACAGCTTGCCACTTATCAAGAAATTCAATATTATCTTTTATTTCCCTAATCTTTACCCCTAATTCAGAGGCTTTTTTCTGATTAGCCCAAACTTCAGGACTTTGCATTTCAGCTTCCAATTTACTTAAATCATTAACTAACGAAGCCTTGTCAAAGACACTCCTTTATTTTTTCAAATCTGGCTTTTAACCCGCCAAAATGCTGTTTTATATCGATATCCATAAATCAATCTTACTATAAAAAAATATTGTTGCAATCAATTGTATAACTGCTATAATAAGAACTATATGAGGAGAATAAATGAGCGGTTTAATTGATAGTTATAAAAAAGTTTATGAAAACAAAATAGCACATATATGGCTTTTGGTAATATCTGTTATATGGACAGTTGCCTCAAGCTATATTGATATAAAACGCGGAAATCCTTTTACTTTAAGACAAAACCCTGTTGATATTATTTTCAATATAATAGTAGGCGCATATAGCTTGCAATTTTTGTATAATGCCATGAATAATATCGATAACGGTATTTTGCCTAAATTTAAAGAAATTAAGCCTAAAGCTTTTTGGGGAGTTATCAAATTAAATATTATTTGGGGAATTTATGCTTTAATAGCTCTTTTTATACCTTTAATAATTTATATTGTAACTCATATATTACCTCTAGCATTTGTAGTAACCATCCCAATAATATTCTTTGCGATTTTTGTATATTATATATTCCTTGCTTATGCTGAGAATTTCAGTTCAAAAGGACTTTTAAATATTTTATTGTTATTTAAATTTGTAAAACCGGCTTTCAAAAGCTTATATATCAAACTTATTCTCTTTATTTTAACAACTGTCGGAGTTGCTGCAATATACATACTTATATACACTATTGCAGGACTTATCGGGATTGACAAAATAGGATATATTACTGAAGATTTGTATTGTATGGATATTATAATGAATTCACTTGCAGGGTATTTTATAATTGTTACTTGGTACTTTGCTTTTCCATATTCATTAATAAACTCTTATTATAGAGATATAAAACCAATTTTTAGAAAGGAAGATACAGAAAATGGCGAAAATGCGTGAAGCATTAGCTTGTTTATATAAAGGTGAAAATGCACTGCAAAGACAAATATGTTTGTTTTCAATATGCGGAATTGCAGGGTTAATTAATGGATATATGGCACTTGTAGAGCAATATTATAACGATGCTACAATATACTTGGAAATAGGACTTGCCTTATTAATTATTTTATTTAGCTTTTTCATTGTCGGATTTGAAACTGAATTTTTACACACAAGAAAAATTCCTGATTCTGATATGAACGTATTAAAAACAGCAGCTAAAAAAATTCCGTTTATCATTTTCCTTGTAATGATTCCTTTATGTATGTTCAGCGTATTTTCAAAATATAAATATCAAGCATTCTGTATAGAGACCTTGCTTGCAATTCCTCTAACTATGATTCAGGCAGGTTTTTCATACAATTTTGAAAATTCTGATGCTTTCAAACTTTTCCACAAATTTAATGTCAAAGATTATTTTATGCTATTGATTAAAAGATTGTGGGTTGTAATTGCGGCTTACGGGATTACGCTTTTGGCAGTTTTTATTATATTCTTTTTAGTCGGGTTAACGGTTGCAATAATTTACAAAGGTGATGTAAATGCTATAAGCTTTGCACTGTCATCAAGACAAACACAAATTGCAAAATTATCAAATTATATTACCGCAATTTTGCTTGTTTATACTTTGACAACAGGGGTATTAGTCTGGGATTACGAATTAATCAAAACTTACGAAGCAAAAGATTAAACCATTTAATTAAAATCATTTTACCCAACGACCTGAATTCTTCCGTCATCTACGATATCAACAGGTTTTGAAGTTTTGTGCATATAATCTTCTATACATTTGCAAACATCAAAATCATAAATCTTTTTATCAGCGTCAGCTTTTTTCAACATAGTAAAACCATCCTGACCTGCTGCATAATAATCCGTCAATGCGGTTTTATAAAATTTATCTGTTCTTGGATTTTTTATATCAATAGGGGTTTCTGTTCCATTCTTGTCAACAAAAGATGCACTCTTTAATTCTCCATCCTTGCCGACTTTATATTTTAATCCTGAAACATAAACAAGCCCCGGCTTATTATTTGTGTTAACCAAAGATCTTGAAGCTACACGCAAGGCATCAACAATATCTTTTTCAGAATAATTTGCGACAACCATTCTATTTTTAAACGGAGAAATATCTTCTAACCATCTTGTATCAAGTTTTCCGGATTCAAAAAATCCTCTCATTGTCGCAGAGCCAAATAATGCAATATCCGTTCCCAATTCTTCCTTCATACAATCACAAAGGAAGCTTCCATGCCCGCTTGGTTCAACAGAAACATTTTTAGGTGCAGGAGAAACAGAATTTATCACACCAACAACTTTTGGTTTTCCAAGAATTGATTCAAACACATGTCTTACAACAGGACTGCGTTTAAAACCTCTTGTACTTGTTACATTATTTTGAGCCTTTGTTATAACTCCATTTTTATTCCATTCAACATTCAATATACCAAAATAATTACCGTCACGACCTGCTTGTGTTATTACAACAGGCTCGCCTGATTTTGAATTGAATAAATTGATATTAGGTTTAATATCTTTTACCAGATTGTGAGAATGACCGCCTAAAATAATATCAATACCGTCTGTTTCTTTTGCAATTCTTTGATCATAGCCAAATCCGACATGAGATAACAATATAATTCTGTCAACGCCTTGCTTTTTCAAATTGTTAACTTCAGTTTGCACATCTTTTATTGTATTTTCAATACCATCGATTTGAAGTTCTTCAAAAATCTTTCCATACTTCAATCTCGAGAACAAATCTACAGGAGAAACACCGATAATTCCGTATCTGTTTCCGTTAATTTCTTGAATATAAGAGCTTTCAACTTTTTTATAAAGCGGATTATCAGGCTTGATATGAATGTTACAAGCAAGCATTTTGTAACCCATTTGCGGAATTAATTCTGCGATATGATTAGGTGTATCGTATTCATGATTGCCCATCGCTGAAGCCATAATTCCCATAATATTTTGAGCTTCTACCATAACTTTATTTGCTTCGACAGGCTCTCCAAGCTGAATATCACCTGATGAAAGCTTTAATTTATCAGTCGGAACAGATGGAACAAAATGGTCAAAAGCATAAGATGCCGTAACTGTACGTTCCATATTTATCGACTTTCCGTGGAAATCATTAATATAAAAGATGCTTGTCCTATCAGGCTTGTTAGGTTCTGTTTTACCGTTTGGCGTTTTTTTTAAAAGCGCCTGATTTTGGAAATTAGAATTTGAAGCTGTAATGGGCGTTATCATCTAGTTTAATTCCCTCTAAAATGAAACACCCTCAATATTTTTTTTTGCTATATTTATATAAAAGGTTTACAAAAGTTATAATTCAAACTTCATTGTTTGAATTTCCCATTTTGTGGAGAGTTCACTAATCAAAAGCTCAGCTTCTCCGCTTACTTCAAGCAGAACAATTCCACGATTTAAACATACAATATCTTTTGATGGATGTAACCCAATTCTAGTTCTAATTTGACAACCTAATTTTGATATAATTTTTTGAAATTCAACAGAAGTTTCTAACCTATTTTCTAAAGAAACACCAATAATAGTGACAGTCATATCCCCTCCTTTAGCGTTATCAACAGAGTCATTCTAAACTTGTTTCAAAATCAACATTATTTGTAATTTTAAAAATTTTTACAAAAAAATAACACCCTCAATTGGGTGCTACCTTTTTATTAATTTTGATGAGTATTATTTTATTTTTCGAGCTCATCCATAGCTTGAAGCTGTTTTTTCTTGTAATTATGGATTACTGCATCTACAAGAAGCTCATAAGATTTCATATTCTCAATATTTGGGAATTCTTCCTTGAGCTGTTCTCTGACCATTGCTTCCAGCTTTCGTTCGTCAGAATTTGATTTCAATTCGTCAACTCCGCTAACCATACTGATATAATCAGCTGATCTTTTATTTGAATTTAGGTTCATAAAATTTAGCCAGCGCAATTTTGGGCTAATTTGTTTCCCAAATGTTTTTACTATTTTTAGATTTTTTAATCTGTCTAGCATAAGTTGACTCCTACCATTTATTGCTTTATTAATTTTTTATTTACCTTCTTCGTACTATTGTAAAGTATCCTGAAAAAAATAATTTACTTTTTTACAACGATTGTTTACAATTCTTTATAATTTACTGAAATCTGCGATATAATCATATTTTTTCTTCAACATTGTCAACAAGGCAAGTCTGTTTTCCTTAACATTTTCATCCTTGTCCATTACAAGAACGTCATTGAAGAATTTTTGAACAGAAGGATTAATTTCTTCCAATTGCTTCAAATAAGCTTCATAATCCATATTCTCAGAAACTGTTTCTATTTGATTTAATAACATAGCCTCAGCAGGTTCTTTGAATAGATTTTTGTTAACAGATTTTTTTGATTCTTCTTTTAATATTCTCAAAACTCTGTTTGCGCTTTCTAAAACATCATCGGATTTAAAGCTTGAAACAGCTTCAACACGTTTAATATAATCCGTCAAATCTTCAAGAGGATTTTTATTTGAAGCGCATGCTTCCAAAACATTTTTTGAATATTTATCTGATAAATAAATAATCAATCTTTGAATAATAAAATCATAAATTTCTTCGGTAATCTTACCTGAAACTCTGTTTATACAAGAGCCTGCTGCTTTTTTCAATTTATCGGCAAATCCATCTCCTTCTGTTGATACAGGTAATAGTAACAAAGTTTCATTAACCAATTTTGCCAAATCAATTTTCAAATTATTAGCAAGAATAGTTCTTATAATACCGAGTGCTGCACGGCGAACTCCTAAAGGATCTGAAGAACCGGTAGGTTTTTTACCTTCTGCAAATACTGCACAAATATTATCCATTTTATCAGCAATACCGACAATTTGACCTTCAAGAGTTTTTGCGATTTCTCCATCTGCATTCAACGGGAAGTAATGTTCTTTAATACCTTCACAAACGCATTCAGGTTCACCGGATACTCTTGCATAATCAGCACCAATAAAGCCTTGAAGCTCTGTAAATTCAAACACCAAATTTGTTGACAAGTCAGCTTTTGCAAGCATTGCAGTACGTTCAACAGTCTTATTTTCACCAATCATTAATCTTGAAAGTGCAATAAGTCTTTGAGCCTTGTCATACATAGTTCCCATACCTTTTTGGAAAGTTATGCCTTTCAAATCTTCAACATAATCAACCAAAGGTTTTCTAGTATCTTCATTAAAGAAGAATACGGCATCATCAAGACGAGCTTTAATTACTCTGACATTTCCTGCTTTAATATTTTCAAATTCATCACCTAAATAATTTGTCATTGTAATAAATTTGTTAATAAGTTTCCCGTCTTTATACAAAGCAAAATATCTTTGATGAACTGCCATAACAGTAACAACAAGTTCTTCAGGAAGCTTCAAATATTCTTCAGAGAACTCACAAACTGCAGGTACAGGATATTCAGTAATGAATGTAACTTCTTCCAACAAATCATCTGTATAATAAGGAGTTGCACCTAGTTTATCAGCTTCTTCTTTTGCCTTATCAATAATCCTTTGTTTTCTTTCATCCTGATCAACAATTACGCAGCAGTTACGCATAATTTCAACATAATCATCAGGGTTATTGATATAAACATTTTGTTGAGCAAATCTATGTCCGCGAGAAACATTAGAGCTTTCTTTATCAATAATTTTAATTTTAACTTCTTCTTTATCAAGAATAGAAACAATCCATCTGATAGGACGAGCAAATTTTTCCTCATTATTAGCCCATCTCATAAAATGAGGACCTTGAAGTTTCAAGACAATAGATGGAACATTATCTTTTAAAAGTTCTACAATTGATTTACCTTTAACAACAATTTTTGCATGCAGGTAATCATTTTCAATATACAAATCTTGAGGGGTAATCCCATTCTTTTTGCAGAAACCTTCACCTGCTTTAGTCAAATTACCCTGTTCATCGTAGGC
>USJT01000006.1 GCA_900555175.1 uncultured bacterium | reverse complement strand
ATCTAAAGAACTTAAAGAAGAAATGATTAAAGCCTGCACAAAAGCTGCAGAATTTTATAATTTGCGACTTTTGAAAGACAAAGAACCTGAAACAACTGCTGTTTTAGATTACTTAAGCGGACGCGGAATTACAAAAGATATAATTGAAAAATACCATATAGGACTTGCCCCAAAAGCTTATGCCATGTTTTATAAAAAGTTCAGAAATGAATTTTCTGAAAATGTTATGGAAAAAGCCGGCCTGATTGTCAAAACCAGAGAAGGAGATGAATATATCGACCGCTTCAGACACCGTGTAATTATTCCGATTCAAAACGAATTTGGAGAATACGTAGCCTTCGGTGCCAGAGCTATTGAAAAAGACCAAGCTCCAAAATATTTAAACTCCTCTGATTCACTAATTTATAACAAGAGTAAGCTTCTTTACGGGCTTTATCCAGCCAAAGACGCAATAAAAAATGAAGACAGCGTAATTTTGATGGAAGGTTATTTTGATGTAATTTCAGCTCAGGCGCATGGAATTGAAAATGCCGTTGCCTCTTGCGGAACATCATTAACAGCCGATCACATCAAATTACTTTCAAGATACACTCCATCAAGAAGAATTTATCTTTCTTTTGATACTGATTTGGCAGGACAAAAAGCTACAAAAAGAAATGCAGAGCTTATAAAAGAAGCATTTGCAGGTCTTGGCAACATAAAACAATTTGACGAAAGTTATATTTCAACGACAGATGACAAATATTCCTGCGAAATAAGAGTTATAGCACCGCCTGAAGGCAAAGATCCCGATGAATTTATCCGCTCTGTCGGTGCTGACAGCTACAAAGAGTATATGAAGCATGCTCCTTTGCTGATAGATTTTCAACTCAACGCAATTTTGAAAGAAAAACCCGTAACTCCGATTGAAAAAACAAAAACTGTTAAAGAAATAATTCCGCTTTTATTGGAAATAAAAAACACAATTATTCAATCAGAATATGTAAAAATGATAGCAGATACCCTGCAAATAGATGAAAATGCATTGTTCAGTGAATTAAAAGCCACCCAACAATCTCAAGAGCTTAAAAAACCTGATGTAGAGCGAATTGTTAAGAAAAATGTATCAATTTCAGAAAAAGCGCAAAAAAATTTATTGAGCGTTTTTCTTGTAATCGACAATCACTTCTCATTTGAAGAAATCAGGCAAATGATAGATGGCACGGCATTTACGAACGAAACGTTAATAAATGTAAAATCTACAATTGACAAATTAACATGTACCGTAAATAATGTGAAAGAATTAATCGAAAAATTATATACAGCTTACGCTGACCAACCGGATACTCAAAAAATTATAACAGATTTGATAAGTATTGCGGAAACATTCCAAAACCTTGACGATGATGATTTTGTAACCGTAATAAGGGAAAATATAAACAAAATCAACGAATGTCAAACTAAAAAAGAACAGGAAAAAATCAGAAATTTATATAAAAGCGCAAATGATAATGACACAGAAGCCCTGAAAATTCAAATGCAGCTTAGAGATAAGATAAATAACAGATTAAAATTGGAGAAAATGAATGAGTAAAAAAAGACAAAACAGCTCCTCTATTGTAAGTATTATGGATGATGAAAATCTGGACTTGCATGATATCGAAGATGATACCCTATCCGCTGACTCAGACAGCGTTAATTATATGAACATGGATATTAGCACAGACAATATTGAAGATATTGTAACCGAAAAGATTGAAAATAAAGCAGCGCTTGAAGATATATACATGATCAACAGAAATGAAGATTCTCCTGAAAATGATATGGAAATCACAAAAGGTATAGCTGTTGATGACCCTGTTAGATTATATTTGAGAGAAATCGGAAGAATTAAATTATTATCAGCAAATGAAGAAATTGAACTTGCAAGAAAAATTCTTGAAGGCGGCACACCCGGTGCTATCGCTAAAAGAAAACTTGTTCAAGCAAACCTTCGTTTGGTTGTAAGTATCGCTAAAAAATATGTCGGACGTGGAATGCTTTTCTTAGACCTTATTCAAGAAGGTAACTTAGGTTTAATCCGTGCAGCAGAAAAATTTGACCATGAAAGAGGTTTCAAATTCTCTACTTATGCAACTTGGTGGATTAGACAAGCTATTACAAGAGCTATCGCTGATCAGGCAAGAACAATTCGTATTCCTGTTCACATGGTTGAAACAATTAATAAATTGAAAAAAGTTACAAGACGTTTGGCTCAAGAACTTTCAAGAAAACCGACCGAAGATGAACTTGCTATTGAAATGAATGTTTCAATTCCAAAACTTCGTGAAATAATTAAAATCGCTCAAGAACCTTTATCGTTGGAAACTCCGATAGGTAAAGAAGAAGATTCTCGTTTAGGTGATTTTATCGAAGATAAAGAAGCAGATGCACCGATTAAAACAGTAGCATCAGAACTTTTGAGAGAAGACTTGGCAGAAGTTCTTTGCACTTTATCACCAAGAGAACGTGATGTATTAAGATTGCGTTTCGGTATGGATGACGGACGTCAAAGAACATTGGAAGAAGTTGGTCAATTGTTCGGCGTTACTCGTGAACGTATCAGACAAATTGAAGCTAAAGCTCTCAGAAAGCTTCGTCACCCGAACAGAAGCAAACGTTTAAGAGAATATGTAGAATCATAAATTTATAAAAAAGCTCTCAAGATTTTGAGAGCTTTTTTAATAGTTTGTAAAAAATAAAAAGACTGATTTTTGTTATTAATCAGTCTTTAAATAAAGTGTGAGTAAATGTGTATATTTATAAGTAGTTAAACTATCGCATCCAAAAATTCTGTTACACCTGCGGCTGTTTCTTCACTTAACGGTTTGCTCATATATTTTGTAAGTTTGTCGTGATCAACACCTTTAACATTTGCCATTGCATAAGCTACAAAGTTATCTTCAGCTTCAATACCTTGCAATTCATCTAATTTTTCCATAAACGGTGTATTAAAATATTGTTCAATTCTTCTTTGTGTTGCAGCATCAGATTTATCAACTTTTGATAATTGAACTCCCCAAATCTGAGCAGCTGTTGCATCTAAAGCACTTACCTCAATACCTTCTGAACCTTTAAAATTAATAACCGGTTTAGCATTATCTGCTTTTTCTTCCTTAGCAGCTTTTCTTGCACTTAATGCGTCATAATATGCTTTTAAAGCTTCTACATTTTGTTTTTTGCCGCCGTTTCCGTTAACTTTGTTCATTTCCGTTCTCCTTAACCAAAACAGGTTATTTAATTTACTCACAAAATGTATAACGGTATTTTATTTAATAATCTTTAAGGAAAAGTCTACATTTGTAACAAATTTTAACAATAAAAAAAGAACCGACTTTTTAAATCGGTTCTTAAAAATTTTGTGAGTAAAAACTTTGATTGATAATAGAACATATTAAGCAATTTCAACTTCAGCTAACAAATCATCAGCCATAGCAGGAGGGAAGCCTTCGCCATCAAGTTGTGATAATACAGACATAGTGCTGTTATTAATATTGCCATACATATATGCTTTTACTAACGGATCTTGAGCAAGATTAAAAGCTTCTTTTCTATCTGCTCTTGTTACGTTTGACAAATTCATAGTTTGTACAGTTTTTGTCAAATCATCTAAATCTGCTGTTTGAGCTTTAGCAACTTTTTTTGATGTATGTAAGTTTAAACCAGGATAAAAATTTGTACCTGTTAATAATTCGTCACCAAGTTCTTTATTTTCAACATGTTCTGCTGCTTTTTGGTTGTTAATAGGTATATTAGTTTTTACTTCTTTTTTGTTATTTGCAGCATTTGTTTCAATTCTTCTGTTGTTGTTGTTACCAAATAATCCGAAATTTCCGTTAATTCCTGTCATAATTCCATTCTCCGTTTGTTTTACTCACTATCTCTTAATTTGTTTTCCTGTTTAATTGATTTCCATATTTATATAAAGTATTTTTGTATTTAAAAATTGCGTAAACAATATATAATTTTTACATATTATGTTACATAAGTTTACAAATCTTGTCTGTTATACTTTTCAAAATTTAATAAAAACGCCTGAAATATATACTAATGGCTAGTAGTAAAAATGTGTCGATTTGCTAATATAATAGTAGAAGAGAGCAATTTTAAAAAAGATTAAATAACTCAGGAAATATGAAACATAAAACAAAGGGGTTGACCGAAAGAGAAATTGATGTTTTAAAATTTGTTATTCTCGGCTACAACAACAAAACAATTGGGAAAAAATTATTCATTACAAATCACACGGTAAAAGCTCATCTAACCCAAATATATAAGAAATTAGGGGTTACAAACAGAACTGCTGCAGCGATTAAAGCAAAAGATAATAATATTATTCCTCCTCAAGACTCAGAACAGCCATAAAAGCTTCTTGAGGAACTTCTACACGCCCGACAGACTTCATACGTTTTTTACCTTTCTTTTGCTTTTCCAAAAGCTTTCTCTTACGCGAAATATCTCCGCCGTAACATTTATCTAATACGTTTTTACGCAAAGCCTTAATGTTAGTTCTTGCAATAACACGACCGCCGATTGCAGCCTGAATAGGTACTTCAAACAATTGACGTGGAATTATATCTTTTAATTTTGATGTAAGTTTTTGACCTATGTAAAATGCACTATCTTCATGGCATATTACAGAAAGCGCGTCAACAACTTCACCTGCAAGCATAATATCAAGTTTTACAAGTTTTGAGCGTTTGTAATCCTTAAATTCATAATCCATGCTTGCATAACCTTTTGTTCTTGATTTCAGCTGGTCATAAAAATCAGTAATTACTTCACTCAAAGGAATTTCATATTCCAAACTGGCACGGACTTTATCAATATAAGACATATTTTTGAAAATTCCGCGTTTAGTTTGCGCTAAATCCATCAAAGTTCCGACATAATCATTCGGGGCGATAATTTGAACTTTTACATAAGGTTCTTCAATATAATCTCTAAGCTGAGCAGGCGGAAGATTTGCAGGGTTATCGATTTCAACCATTTCACCGTTTGTTTTGTAAACGTGATATACAACAGATGGGGCTGTCGTTACGATAGAAAGTCCATATTCACGTTCCAAACGTTCCTGAGCAATTTCCATGTGCAGCATTCCCAAAAATCCGCATCTGAAACCAAATCCTAAAGCAGTTGATGTTTCAGGTTCAAAAGTAATACTGCTGTCATTAAGCTTCAATTTTTCCAAAGCTTCTTTCAAATCTGCATAATCATCATTATCAACTGGGTACAAGCCTGAAAATACCATAGGCAAAGCTTCTTTATAACCTGGTAACGGTTCTTTTGCGGGGTTTTCAACAGATGTAAGCGTATCACCGACAAAACGAGTCAATTCTTTTATAGAGCCTGCAAAATATCCTACATCACCGCAAACAAGTTCATTAACCTGAACTCTTGAAGGAGTTTGATAACCAAGCTCAACAACCTCATATTCTTTACCAGATGCCATAAATTTAACTTTTTCACCGAGTTTAATTTTCCCGTCCATAATCTTGAAAAAGCAAAGTGTTCCTAAATATTGGTCATAAGCGCTATCAAACACAAGAGCTCTCAATGGTTTGTCCGAATTATCAACAGGCGGAGGAATTAAATCAACAATAGCCTCCAAAACTTCATCAATACCAATTCCTGCCTTTGCACTGACAGGAATTGCCAAAGAAGCATCAAGTCCCAAAACTTCTTCAATTTCTTCTTTTACACGCTCAACATCTGCTGAAGGTAAATCAATTTTGTTAATTACAGGGATAATTTCCAAATTCTGCTCAATTGCCATGTAAACATTTGCAAGCGTCTGAGCTTCAACCCCTTGAGTAGCGTCAACAATCAACAATGCACCTTCACAAGCGGCCAAAGAACGTGATACTTCGTAAGAAAAATCAACGTGCCCCGGAGTATCGATAAGGTTAAGCTCGTAATTTTTGCCATTTTTGGCTTTATAATTCATTCTTGCTGAGTTTAACTTAATCGTAATCCCGCGTTCACGTTCAATATCCATAGAATCCATAATCTGATTCTGCATATCACGCTCTGCAACAGTACCTGTTTTTTCAAGCAATCTGTCTGCAAGTGTAGATTTGCCATGGTCAATGTGGGCAATTATACAAAAATTTCTTACATTATCTCTGTATTTCATAATCTTTATTATATTAGAAACACATGTAAGTTACAACACAAAAGGGTATAAAACAATTTATTTTACAAAATTTAAAACCTTAAACCCGCGTTTTTTCTTTTCCAATTCGATATCAGGCAATTCATAACACTTTATACAACGTGCTTCATAAGTTTCATCCCCGCCAATCATAATGAGTGGAGAATGTTTATCCGCAGGTTTGCCGTCAATTAATCTTTGTGTACGAGTAGCATGCTCACAACCGCATTTCATACATACGGCATGCAATTTATCAACCTTTGTTGCAATACACATTAATTCAGGCATACTTCCGAAAGGTTCTGCTTTAAAATCAAGCTCCAAGCCTGTTCCGATAACCTTTTTCCCTTCGTCCATAAGCTTTGAAATAACTTTAACAATATTGCTGTCAAAAAATTGGAGTTCGTCAATCGCAATAACTTCATCTTCAGGCTTTACGATACTCATAATCTGTATAGCATGCTTAACCTTTATCGCATCAAGCCAAAGTCCGTTTCTTGATTCAATATAATCACCCTTTGAACGAGTATCCAAATCAGGAGAAATAACTTTTACCTTCCTTTTTGCAATAATACAACGTCTGATACGTCTTAAAAGTTCTTCCGTTTTGCCACAGCTCATTGGCCCTGTTATTAATTCAAACGAATATCCAAAATCCATAATTTTACTATCTTCCCAAAACTATTATTATATTATTTTTAACAAGTTAATTATACATCTTTGAAAAAATTTTTGAAAGTAAATTAATGTAAAATTTTATCCCGTAATTTTTTCAATCCTGCCCCATAAAAATATCTTAACTGCTCAGGGAAATTCTCTTGAATATCAATCATATACATATCATGAGCTATAAATGCCTTTATCAAAAATAAAACTTCAGGGTTTTTAGTCCAAATTACTTCAGGCATCTCGTTTTTTGAAGGAATTGTCAATCCAAAAAGCCCTTCAGAATTATCTACACATAAAAACAAGAATTTTCCGTTAAAATAATGTTCTAACATACGGATACCCAAGTGCTGAAAGGATTTTCCAAAATTACATATAAAATTGTCATATTTTACAATTTTTACATCTAACCCTCTGTTATAAGCATCAAGCAAATGAGGTTCCAAATACTTGAAATCCTGCGAAAATAAGGCAATAAATATATTATTTTGCGCACTTTTTATAATTTCTTCAATTTTATCAATAATTTTTGTTCTTCCACTAATCGAAAGTATCGGCTCCGTGTAATTTTCTTCCTTTATATCAGGAAGTTTTTTTTCAAGAAAATTTATTGTTGAATCTATTTTTCTTTTATAACGTTTGGTAAGCTCTTTGGGCTTTATAGGAGTATAAGTTATGGGCTTTGTATTTGAAGGGATTGCAATATGCATACTCTCAAGCACTTTTAAAGTATCATAAGCTCTTGATTGTGGAATATTAGCTAATTTTGCGATTTCATAACCAGTTGCAGGGAATTTTTTCAATAACGCAATATAAACCTTTGCTTGATACTCATTAAGCCCTATTTCTTTAAGTTTTTCAACGATTTCGTCCATAAAATGAGTTTAGCCGAATTTTGGATTTTAGGCAAGTTTTGTCACACAAAAGCGGAATTGTAAAAATAAGAAATTAGATTTTGAAACAAGTTCAAAATGACAACACCGAAATACATTAGTCATATAAAGCGACTGCAAGGGAATGTGGGAAAGATGTTTCGATTATCGTTAAAAGCGACTTGTAAACAGTCATAGGCGTGGTAACAGATGCGAGGGATAAGGCTTTGGGATTTTGAAACAAGTTCAAAATGACAATACCCGAGTGCATTAGTCGAGTAAAGCGACTATAAGGGAATGCGGAAAAGATGTTTCGACTGTCTTTAAAAGCGACTTGTAAATAGTCGTAGGCGTGGTGTATTAAGCGCGGGGATGAGTTTCGTTATAAACATCTTTCAAATGCTGTGTGGAAACATGGGTGTAAATTTGGGTGTTTGAAATGCTTGCATGCCCCAAAAGCTCTTGCACAACCCTTAAATCCGCACCGTTTTCAATCAAATGTGTTGCAAAACTGTGTCGAAAAACGTGAGGTGTAACATGTTTTGGCAAATTTATTTTTTCGACAACATCATTAATAACATTTCTTACAGTCTTTGTCTGCAGTCTGTAACCCGTATTATTTATGAATACAGGAGAATCTTCACTTGTATCAGGTACAGGAAAACCTTTTGGGATAAGCGCTCTTGCAGTTTCGATATAACGTTCCAGAAAATGTTTTGCCCTGTCTGTCACAAGAATTATTCTTTCCTTTGCGCCTTTACCAAAAACTCTTATTTCATTATGTTCAAGGTTCAAATCTCCAAAATTTAGTCCCGAAAGTTCTGAAATACGCATACCAGTAGCCCACAAAAGTTCAAGAATTGTTCTGTTTCTGTAACCTGATGGGGTGTCTATTTTTATGTTATTCAAAATCTGTTCAACTTCATCAGGAGTTAAAAATTTAGGTAAAGATTTCGGTCTTTTAGGAGTATTTAGATTTATAGCGGGGTTTGAATCAACCCTTCTTTCTCTGTACAAATATTTGTAAAATGTTCTTAATGAAGCGATTTTACGTGCAATAGTCGTTTTTTTGTAATTAAATTTTTGTATAAAATGCAAGTATTCCCTAACCTTTTGGAAAGTAACATCTTCACAGGATTCGCCATCCATCCAAATAAGAAAACTCAAAATATCAGAACAATAAGCCTTTGCCGTATGCTTTGAAAAGTTCTTCTCAGCTATAATATACGATTTAAAATCTTCCAAATCCTGTTTTGAATTATCATTAATACCCATAAAGTTTCTTATCGCCTTTTTATATACTTTTTCTACTGCATTTATATTATTGCTTTTTTATAAAGACTATTATACAATATTTATAAAAGAATTAAAATAATTAATTATTAAAAATATCAAATCCTGCAGGAGAAATTATGAATTATAAAAAATTAATAGCATCATCTATTGTCGTTATAGCAGCCTTGTCTATGCAAGTGAATGCAAAAGAATTGCAAGCACAAGTTCAAAAAAGCACAGCAAATAAGGCAAAGACTGTTCAATCTGCATCAGTAAAATCATCAACACAAGTTTACCCGGCAATTTCAAAATTAATTGAATACAATCATTGCGAAGAAGCAGATGAACAAATAAGACAACTTTTAAATTTAAAACCTAATGATATTAATTTGTTAGCCTTGAGAACAGTTTCTATGGCTAAACAACATAAACTTGATCCTGCACAAAAAGAATTAGATAAACTATTAAAACAATACCCTAAAAACCCAACCTTACATTATGCTCAAGGTCTTGTTTATTTACAAAGAACCACATCATCAGATGTTGCATATATTAAAAATACTCAAGGCTTAATCAACAATTCAATAAGAGAATTTGTAAACGCTGTAAATTTAAACAGCAAATATTATGAAGCATACAATGCAATGGGCGTTGCAACATTAAAATTGGGGAATAAAAGTGATGCAGTAGATTTGTTTAACACAGCATTAAAAATCAATCCGTCATTCGCAACCGCTTACGATAACATCGGTATTGTAGAAATGATGAACGGAAACCTTGATTCAGCAGAAAATTATTTCATGAAAGCCATGAAATATAACACTCACAACCCGACAGCCTGGTATCACATGGCTCAGGTTGAAACTCGCAGAGGTAACTATTCAAAAGCATTGACTTGGGTAAACCACTCAGTACACGTAAATCCAAATTCATCACCTGCATTGACTTTACAAGGTGAGTTGTATTTGAAACAAGGTAACCAAGCTGCTGCAATAAATTCTTTCAAAAAAGCACAAATCGTAAAACCTGAAAACTCAAGACCTTATTTGAACCTTGCAACAATTTACGAAAATCGTGCTGATGAAGAATTTGCAATGGAACAGTTGAAAACCGCAATCGCAATTAATCCTAACTACAAAGAAGGGAAATTGAGAATTGCAAATATGGCACTTCATATTAGAAAATATGATCAAGCCCTTGATTATTATTCAAAACTTGTAGGCGATTCAGACTACAATGATGAAGCAATCGTCGGACTTGCAAACACATATTATGAAATGGCCAAAGAACGCGGCAACAACGAAGGTATAACAACAAATAGAGAAGTTTATCTTGCTTATGACTACATAAATCAAGCAATTGAAAAATGTCCGCAAGATTTGAAACTTCACCTTGCAAAATTAAAACTTGCAAGACTAATTCACCAAGAACCGTTATCAAGAGACAGCTTGAATTATATTATTCAAGCAGCAGGTAACAACCTTATGGATAGCGTAATTAAAGGTGAAGCTTATCTTGCAATGGGTAGAGAAAAAGATGCAGTTTATACATTTGAAAACGCAATCAATTTCTCAAATTCAGTTGATGATGATTTATATCTCGCAGAAATTCTTGTTCATAACAAACAGTTCAGAACAGCAAGACTTGCTCTGCAAAAAGCTTTAACAAAAGATCCTGATAACATTATTGCGAAAAACGGTATTGCATACATCAATCTTTGTGAAACTAAATCAAACGAATTCTTTGATATTGCACAAAGAGAATATCAACAAAATAACTACGCTTCAGCAATTGAATATTGCAACCGCGCAATAGACTTCTATCATAACAGTGCACAAATTGCTAAGTTGAAAGCTATGTCTTATGAAAAAGAATTGAATTACAGAGGTGCAATCAAATACTATCAACAGTATCTTGCAATGAACCCTAACGCAGCCGATAAAATTGATATCAATAAGAAAATTGAAAAATTCAAAGACAAAGCACAATAATTAACCAGACATGAAAAAGAAATTTGATATTAGAAAAACATTTGAAACATTTTTGAGAGAGCCCATCAGTGTATTAACTGAAGGGCTGTTTCAACTTGTAAATATCGAAAACAACATATTTGCCCAAAAACCTTATGTTAACGTAGATTTTGTAAATAAAAAGACGCAAATTACTGTTGTTAACAGCGATAAGATGTACAATTTGTTCCAAAAAGTTTTATTTAAACAACGCTTAAAAGAACAAAAGGAAAAGATAGTCAGCAAAAATTCATAATTTTGTAATAAAAGCATTTAACTATCTTATATTTTCAAATTTTACCTTATTACTATACAGGCTGTCGATTAACCTTGCAATATCTTCTTTATTTCTTCTTTCAGTGAATTTTATATTATTATAAACAGGTTGTACAACTTTAGGCGTTTCTACCTGCTTGTATTCAATATGCTTACTATTAGAAATCTTATTGCTTTTGCTACTATTAATATTATTACTACTATTACTATTATTAATCCAACTTGTAACCTTTTTAGTTTCCGGATCAATTTTTTTAATTATGCTGACAGTCTTACCGTCACGTTTATAAATAGAAATAGTTACAATATTGCCTGTATTCACATCATATTCGAGAATTGATGAAATTTTGGTATCATCTTTTATATTAAAGTTTATTGTACGAATTTTATTACCGGAATTTACATCATATTCATCGATAGATTTATACAAAACATAATTAATAGTTCTGATTTTTCTACCTGATTTTCTGTCATATTCGTCAATTGAACGTATTTTTTTATCGTTAAAATAATCGTAATGAGTAGTTTTCACTCTTGAACCTGTAATAATATCAATTTCAACAACCCTATCAATTGATGTACCATTTTTACGATAAATTATTTCTTCTCTTGTTTCAGGACGCATATCAGAGTAAAGAAGCTTCATTGGTTTGTCTTCTTTTTCTTCAGGAAACGCTTGGTGAATGGCTGCTAATAAATTCATATAATTTCTCCTACATATATAATACATGATAAAATAATTTTTACTATTTTATGTAAAGTATTATACACAATTCGCATATTCAACATATTACCCTGTCAGGTATAATAATAATATATTAACCTCTTTTTTGTAAAAGTTTCAAGAAAGTTTTGTAATCCGTTCCCCAACTTGCCATAGCGTTAAGCACAGGAGCAAGGCTGTATCCGACATCTGTCAAAGTGTATTCAACACGCGGTGGCACTTGCGGAAAAACTTTTCTGCAAACAAGTCCGTCATCTTCCATAGCACGAAGGTTTGTTGTCAAAACTTTTTGAGATATTCCACTACAAGCTTTTTTTAATTCTCCAAAACGTTTAGTTCCGTTCAACAAATCTCTGATTATTAAAATTTTCCACTTTTCGCCAATCAGTTTCAAAGTTGTTTCGACAGGACATTTTGGCAGTTCTTTTAGTTCCATAATATAAAAAATCACCTATAGTATATAAACGATACTATAAGTGATTTTATCATATTTGTCAAATTATTAAACTATTTTATAGATTAAATAATAAATTATTGAAGAAATAATCATACAAGCAGGAATAGTCACAATCCACGCTATAACGATATTTCCAACGATTCTCCACTTAACGGCGTGAGCGTGGAATGTTGAACCAACACCCATAATAGCTGTTGAAATAACATGGGTTGTACTCAACGTAATACCGAAATGAGAAGCTGTCAAAATCAAACCTGCAGCAGAAGTTTCAGCCGCAAACCCGTGTATAGGTTTTAATTTGATAATTTTATGTCCCATTGTTTTGATAATTTTCCAACCGCCGTTCATAGTACCTGCCGCCATAGTAAGCGCACAAGCAACAATTACAAAAAGAGGAATTTCAAATTCCCCTGAAGGGCTTTTATGCAAAACGCCACCTGCCAAAAGAGCAAGAGTAATAATACCCATAGTTTTTTGTGCATCGTTTGAACCGTGGCTTAATGCCATCAATCCAGAAGATATAAGTTGTAATTTTCTAAATTGTTTATTAAC
>USJT01000005.1 GCA_900555175.1 uncultured bacterium | reverse complement strand
AAAATGGCTGGTTTTTATAATATTTTTTATACTCGGTGCAAAATTTATTTATGAAGCATTTAGCGAAAAAGAAGAAAAAATTTGCTGTTTGGATTTGAAATGTCTGATAAGTCTTGGAATAGCTACAAGTATTGATGCGCTTGCCTCAGGGGTAAGTTTGAATTTGACAAAAACTCCAATTTTGTTATCGGTTTTCCTAATCGGTTTGATGTCATTTGTTATGTCTGTTGCAGGTTTTTGGTTTGGAAATTTTTTCAAAAAATTGCCCTCGAAATATCTTGAAATTTCAGGCGGTATAATTTTGATAATTCTTGGGTTTAAGGCTATTTTTATGTAAATTGGCATGCCGATTTTGAGGCATGGACAGTAAATGTTTTACAATTCTTAATACGGTCTTAAAGCATGGAAAACCATGACATGAGCATGTTTACATGATTTGAAACCTGAAAACCATGTGATAGCTTAATATTTAACATGATTGACTTTTAAAAAAAGGCTGTATTGTACTGTTTACGAGGTTCGTTACAAATATTCATATTCTCATGTTTTGCCCTTGAAATAATTCCCTGATTTTTTATAATGTAAGTAAGGAAGAGGTGAAAATACCTCAGATATAGGGATTGTGACAGATTATCTGTGTAATTTTTTCCTGACCTTGGGTGAGATAGTTAAAAGTGGAGATTATATAAATTGTTTAGAAGTAGGGATATGGGAAGAGCCGTTGCTGTAAGAAGATGGACACCGACCGCTCTTGAATGTTATAAAAGAGGTTGTAATTGCGAAGGGTGCTTTTATAGAGACTTTTTTAGCGGTTCATCGCAAAAATGTCAGATGAAGGCTTCTGTTCTTGAATTGGTTAGAGTTATAGGAACTCCTAATGTTGAATTGCAACAATTTATTATTGAAGATTAGTACATTTTGATGAAATTTTTTTGCAATATGAGAGTAAAAGGCTTTAAAAATCCTGAAATATATGTTATAATGTAAAAGCAGTATTTTTATAGGAGGTTTTAAATGCACATTTACGTTAACGGAAGAAACATTGAAATTACTGATGCTATTAAAGCTTATGTAAAAGAAAAAATCGGTAAAGTCGCAAACCATTACGACCAAATTCAAGGCATTGAGGTTGTTTTGTCGGTAATTAAAAATCCGTCAGCTTCCGGAAAACATGTTGCAGAAGTCAGCTGTAAAATGAATTCAGGTGTTGTAAGATGCGAAGAAGCCGCAGATTCTATGTATGAAAGTATCGATTTATTAGCTGACAAATTGCTAAGACAAGTTCAAAAATTTAAAGACAAAAGCGTAGGTTCTGATAAGTCTTCTATTAGAACTGAAGCAAAAGTTGAAGAACCGGCTGAACCGGTTGAAGAATAAGTTTTTATTAAAGAGGTGCATAATAGCACCTCTTTTTTAGTGTTGATAGGGATTTTAAGAGAAAGATGATAAATAATAAAAAAGTAATTGTAATTATGCCTGCTTATAATGCGGAAAAAACATTGAAACAAACTTATGATGAAATATACAAAGATTTTGTTGACGAGGTTATTTTAGTTGATGACAATTCGCAGGATAATACAAAACTTGTTTCCAAAGAGTTAAATATCAAAACTATTGTGCATAAAGAAAATAAGGGTTACGGAGGTAATCAAAAATCTTGCTATAAAGCAGCTTTGCAATCAGGCGGCGATATAATTGTTATGTTGCACCCTGATTATCAATATACCCCAAAACTTATTCCTGCAATAGTTTGTATGATGGCATTCGGTCAATATGATGCCGTATTAGCATCAAGAATGCTTGGAAATTCTGCTTTAAAAGGTGGTATGCCATTTTACAAATTTGTTGCAAATAAATTTTTAACTTGGTTTGAAAATGTTTTTACAGGTGAAAATTTAACCGAATATCATACAGGTTTCAGAGGCTTTACAAAAGAAGTTTTGGAAACTTTGCCACTAGGTGAATGTGATGACGATTTTATTTTTGATAATGAAATCATTGCCCTTTTGTTTTACAACAAGTATAAAATAGGTGAAATCTCTTGTCCTACAAAATATTTCAAGGAAGCATCATCAATAAACTTTGTACGTTCTTGCAAATACGGACTTGGAGTTTTGGCAGTAAGTTTGAAATACAGACTTGCCAAAATGGGATTGTTTAAGTCAAGAATTTTCAGACCTGATGCTAAGAAATTGGATTTATCCACAGAAATCGAATATTATTATAAATAAAAAATTTATTTTATATATAAAAAACACCTCTTTCAAAGAGGTGTTTTTTTATCCTTTTTGTTTTAGTGAAAAGTATTAAGCAAAAGTATTTGCCGGTTTCTTTTGAGCTGTGGCACCTGGAATTGATTGCCAGTTAGCAGCCATAATCTTTTTGAAAGATTTTAAAGCTGTATCTTCCAATTCACCAAGTTCTTCAGCTTCCATAATCAATTCTCTAAGTGGAAGAAGAGCTCTTTGGTCTCTCAATACACCTAAAGCAGCAGCAGCACCTGCTCTAACAAGTTCATTTTCGTTACGGTTTTTCATAACATCAATCAAAGCCGGAACTGCTTTTGTATCATTTAATTTACCTAATGAAGTTACCGCATAAATTCTAACGTTAACCCATTCGTCATACAACATATTTATAACTTTATCAACAGCTTTTTTGTTGCCGATTTCACCTAAAGCTCTTGTTGCATCGCATCTTACGTTAACTTTTTCGTGATCAAGAGATGCAATCAAAGCATCAGTTGCAACATCACCAATTTCAATCAAAGCATCTGTTGCTGTAATACAAACTTGAGGGTTTTCATCGTTCAAAGCTTCTACTAAAGGTTCTACAACAATTTCTCCGCCCAAACGACCTAATGCTCTAGCTGCACGAACTCTTACATCTACGTTTCTGTCTTCACGTAAAGATTCAATCAAGTGAACTGTTGCTTTTGAATCACCAAGTTCACCAAGTGCACGAGCTGCATATAATCTTACTGATCCGTTTTTGTCGTGTTTTAATACATCAATTAATGGTTCAACTGCTTTTGAATCACCCATTTCACCTAAAATACGAGCTGCATTATATCTAACTTTTTCTGAGTTGCTTGTTTTTAGGTCTGTTAATAATTCATCAAAAGATTTTTTAACTTGTTTTTTCTTGCTGTTAACACTAATTGTCATTAAGTTTTTCCTCCGACACACAATATTAAATTCTACTACACCTTATATTTCTATAAAAAATATTTCGAATAAAATATTGCCTTTTTTACCTACTTATATTAATTTTTATTAACCTATGTTTTAAGTGCAGTTGTAATGTCTAATTTTTTTAAGGGTAAAACTAACACTTTATATTTATAATATAACATATTTTATATTTTTTGTGTTAAAGCTGTTCAATTTTTTAAAGAATCATATATTTTGTTTTTTTAATATATAGTATCTTTCAATTATATTAATACGTGAAATGTTATAAAAATTCATAAATTACTACTCACCACAGATAGTAATAACAAATTCACTGCCTTTACCTTCTTCACTGTTTACAATGATTTCGCCGTGATGCTTCTCTATTATTTTTGTGCAAATTGCTAATCCAAGGCCCGTCCCGACACCTGAACTTTTTGTCGTAAATCCGGCTGTAAATATTTTGTTGAGCTGATTTTTGGGTATTCCTTTGCCTGTATCTTTGATTTTTACTACAAGTTTTTTATCTTTGTATTCTGTTGTAATTGTTATTGAGCCTTTGCCTTCTATTGCTTGGCAAGCGTTTATCAATATGTTTGTAAAAACTTGGTTCAGCATGTTTGGAAAGCATTTGATAGCGGGGATTTCGCCGTAATTTTTTATGATGTCAATTCGGTTTTTTGTTTCGTGTCTGATTAATTCAAGCGTTAAATCAAGCTCTTTATTTATGTCAGCTTCTTGCAATTCTGCTTCATCAAGGCGGACAAATTTTTTCAATGAAGTTACGATGTTGCTTATTCTATTCACTGCTTCTTTGTCAATTTCATTGATGTCTGTAAGCATTTCTTTTAATTCGCTGTCTTCTATTGAACCAAGAAGCTTTGCGACTATTCCGTTATTTGATTTAATTGAGGCGACGGGGGTATTTATTTCATGAGCTACTCCTGCAACAAGCTGCCCTAGCGATGCCATTTTTTCTGAATTTATCAGTTGAATTTGAGTTTCTTTCAATTCTTTTAGGGTATTTTGGAGTTCTTTTACTGTTTGTATATTTTTCTGATAAAGTTCTGCTCTTGTTATTGCGTTAGAAAGTTGCGATGAAATTGCTTCAAGAATTTCAATTTCTTCATTGAGTTCACGTTTTTGATAACTAAGCAAAACTATTACACCTATTAGGTTTTGCACATGGTAGACCGGAACAACTATTCTTAAAATCGGTTGTTTAAAAGGTTTTGCATTAAGGTATTCTATCAGTGAATTACAAACTGAAATCTCTTTTGCTGCAATAGTTTGCGCTGTTTTTTCATCAAAGTTAATTACATTTGGCATTTTGGATTTTTTGATGCCGTAAACTTCTTCTATCTCAAATCCGTTTTTTGTGGTTTTTGCATAATATGCTTTGTATGAGCTAAACATTATTGCAAGTTCTTTCAATGCGGATTGCAAAATTTGTGAGATGTCGATGCTTTCTCTTATAATATTGGAAACCTTGTTTATGAGCGCAATTCGGATTGCTTGACTTTGCGCTTTCATTTTAATTTTTTGCAAATCTTCGTTTTCTTCAATGAGTTTTTCAATCTTTGATTTTAAATTTTCGTTTTCTTTATAAACATCATTAAGTTGATTTTGAGCACTCACATCTGTGAAAAATATAATAGTATATTTTCCTTTTTTGATGGCTTGCATATCGTAATAGAATAATCTGTTTAATTCTGATTGATATGAAATTCTTGCGAAAAAATTTTCTTTTGAAATTATTGCGTGGTAAATCGGGGAATAAATTTCTATATTTTCGCTATCTAGTGGGCAAATATCAAAGCTTGAATGATGAGAAAGTTTTTTTATATTTGTAAAATCTTTAAACCACCTTTTGAAAGTGTGGTTTTGATAAACTACCTCTTGCTTTTTATTTAAGATAATTACGGCATCCCTAAATTGTCTGAAAATATCAAACTTTTTCATATAAATATTATATTTCAAGAAATATTAGTGGGCAATTTTTTAAATATATATCAATATGTTGTGGGAGGTTTATTATGGAAGGATTTAAAAAAGTTGGAGAAAAAATAAAATATTACAGAGAAAAAAGAGGGTTATCGCGTCAAATGCTTGCAAAAAGGGTTTATATGACGGTTGGAAAGCTTGAAGAAATTGAAAATGGTGAAATTGTTTATCATTTTTGGACGCTTCAAAAGATTGCAAAAGCTTTAGATGTGGATTTGCCTGAACTTTTGGATTTTGATTAATTTGTTTAATCTGAATTGTAAATTTTAAAATCCTTATAAATAAAGCGTCTTATAGGTCTTGTGTAACATAATGTAAAGCAATTTAATTTATTTTATTAAAGTAAAAATACTTTCTTGCCGTAAAATCCTCATGTAAGGTTAGAATTTTTAATTGGAGAAATTGCAAATGGGTGATTTAAGCGACAATGGCATATCTTTTGGTAAAAATAAGAATATAAATTTTAGCAACTTTAACGGAATTCATAAGGACGATTTAAACGCTAATAAAGGTGCATTGAAGGATTCTTTGTTTACAAAATATGATACAAACAAAGATAATATTTTAGATGAAACCGAATTGAAATTTTTGCAAAATGATATTCAAGGGTTTGCGAAAAATGACAAGCTCAGCAATCGTGAAACAAAAAAATTCTTCAAAAGTTTGGGGCTTGAAAATAACAAAGAATTGAAACGAGATGATTTGTATAATTTTCTTGAAGCAATCCAAGCTGACAAAGATTCAATAGCTTCCGCTTATACAAGCAGTGAAAGCGGAACGACTTTTGTTGAATATAAACCTGATGAAAATAATGCAGTAAAAAGAGAAGTTTATTCAAATGAAAAAGACGGTAGTCATAAACCTGTTGCGGAACAAGTTTTGTATGATGAAGATCATGTCTCAACAACTTTATATAAAGAAGATGGCACAATAAGTAAATATGATGTAAATGGTAATATGCAGGTTCTTACAACTTACAGTCCTGATGGCAAACCTGAAATTTTGCAGGAAATGAATAAAGATACACATGAAACCGTTATAACAGAGTTTGGAGAGGACGGAAAAACAATTACATCAAAATATCGAGAAAATGGTATGGTAACAGAATACCTTGATGCCGCAAATAATGATAGAGTAACCATGCGTGTTACCGATAAAGGTAATGATGTCTTAGAAAAAGTTAAATATGAATACAACGATGACGGTTCTTATAAAGAAATTTTACTTGATGAAAATGACAAACCTGTATCATCAGTAACCAAAAAAGATGATAAAGAGCTTTCCAAATCTTCAATTACAACCTCAGAAGACGGCTCTACAACAGAAGTTGTTTCATCAGGTGAAGGTGATAATATTCAAAGAACAAAAATTGTAAAAGACAAAGACGGTAATATTACATCAAGACTAAATGTTGATGAAAACGGCAATGCATTAGCATATAAACATAAGGTTAATGAAGGTGAAAACTGGTACGGTATAGTTCAATCAAAATACGGTATTACCGACCATAAAACAACAATGGAAATAGTACATCAGTTGAAGAAAAATGCAAATGTCAGAAGAAGTTCATCTGTAATGCCGAGTGAAATTGAATTGCCGCCAACTGTAAAATTGAAAAACGGTCAAGAAATCGCATTGAAAGATATTGATGCAAAATATGATGAATTAAATTCAGTTAAAGCAAAAGTAGATGTTCCGCAAATTCCTGATGATTTGCCTCAAGCTTATCCTCAAGATAAATTGGCTAAAATAGAGAAAAAAGTTACTATACCTCAAGAATATTTGGCAGTAAAACCTGAAAATGCCGGTAAAACAATAACTCAATCAGACGGCAAAATTCTTAAATATAATGATGCAGGAAAACTTAAATACATATATAATTCAGAGGCTGATTTGAAAGCAGAGCAAAATGCTATAAAATTTGTTTATGATGAAGCAGGTAATTTTGTACAGTATCAAGTAAATAACTATAATGAAAAAGGTCATTTTATAGGTGGAGCTATTTATGATAACGATGGGAATTTAAGTTATTTTTTTGTAAATGAAGGTATTAACCCTAAAACAGGTAAGTTTGCAAGACAAATAC
The DNA here is from genome assembly GCA_900555175.1 of uncultured bacterium. Taxonomy (GTDB): domain Bacteria; phylum Cyanobacteriota; class Vampirovibrionia; order Gastranaerophilales; family Gastranaerophilaceae; genus Stercorousia. The sequence continues at coordinate 6,004 of USJT01000005.1, read as the reverse complement.
AATATAATTCTGATGGAAAAGTTGAGTATTTGCGTGACAAGTATGAATATAATGAAGATGGAAAGATATTGAGATATAACATATTTAATTTAAATGAAAATGATCAATTTGAATTTAATAATCTTGTAGAAAATAAATACAGTAATGATGGTAAACAAACACGAGAACTTACATATGATGCTAAAGGTAATCTAGAAGAAGATGAAATTTATGATGTGAAATAAAATATTGTAAAAGAAAAACAGCCCTAGAGTAGGACTGTTTTTCAATTTGTTTAACTTAATTATGATTTATTAAACGTTTGCAAGTTCTTTAGATCTTTCAAGTTTAAGAGTGCAAGTTGTAACATCGCAAACACTTGATGGTCCAAAGTATTGAATTGCACCAGGGAATAAATATCTGTCATTCATAGCCCAGTCTTCTCTGTTTTCTTCAAGTTGTTTGAAAACAGGTCCGTTTAATTTTACAAGAGCTTTTTGAATTACAGGTTTCATTTCACCGTGACGTTTTTCCATGTTCATCATCATAGTAAGCGGAACACCGCCTGCAATCCATTGAGAAGCAGGTGCTGTAAGATTTCTTACTGATGATAAGTAACCTGTCAAACCAAAGTTGATTAATGCAAATGCGTTAAAGCCTAATGAATAGCAATAATCAGCATCAAAGTTTGATGGGAATGCACATCTTCCTTCGTAACCGAAGAAGTGTGATTGCGGATTGAATTTACCGATGTAATCCCCTTGGATTTTCAATTCATCTAATTTTGTTGAAATCATTTCGATTAACAATTTTTCAGTTTCAATTTTTGATACCTGAACGTTGCCGTGTGGGTCACGATCTGCTAATAATTGACCTTTGATAAGTGCAGGTAATGAGTTGTAAACTTTTGCATTTGCAGGATCAAGTCTGTTTTCAACAATATCAAATTTATCACGAATTGTTGTAGCGTTAACGAAATCAGGATCGTTTTCCAAAGATGCCATAATATCGTTAAGGTTTGAAATCATTGATTTCATTTCAGGAATAAATTCGATTAAACCTTCAGGAACAACTGCGATACCAAAGTTTTTACCCATATCAGCACGTCTTACGATAATGTCGCACATATAATTGATGATGCTTTCCAAAGACATTTTCTTTTCTTCAACTTCTTCTGAAATCAAAGTGATGTTTGGTTGAGTTTGTAAAGCAGCTTCCAATGCAACGTGAGATGCGCTTCTGCCCATAATTTTAATAAAGTGCCAATATTTTTTAGCAGAATTAGCGTCACGTTCAATGTTTCCGATAAGTTCTGCATAAGTTTTTGTTGCAGTATCAAAACCGAATGAAATTTCGATTTGATCATTTTTCAAGTCACCGTCAATAGTTTTTGGACATCCGATTACTTGAATACCGCTGTTGTGTGTAACAAACCATTCTGCTAAAAGTGCTGCGTTAGTGTTTGAATCATCTCCGCCGATAATTACAACAGCAGAAATATTTAATTTTTTGCAAACACTCAAAGCTTTTTGGAATTGTTCTTCTGTTTCAAGTTTAGTTCTGCCTGAACCGATAATATCGAAACCTCCTGTGTTTCTGTAAGCGTCAATGAATTTGTCATCAAATTCAACATATTTTCCATCGATAATACCTGATGGGCCGCCTAAGAAACCGTAAAGTTTGTTAGCGGAATTTGCTTGTTTCAAAGCGTCATACAAACCTGCAATTACGTTGTGACCGCCTGGAGCTTGGCCGCCTGATAGGATTACACCAACATTTCTTACATCTGATACAGATGAAGATGATGATGTTTTAAAAGTTACAACAGGTTTTCCGTATGTATTTTTGAATAAATTTTGAATTTGTTCCTGATCTCTAACAGATTGAGTTGCGGAACCTTCAACCATTTCTAAGCTGTTAATGCCGTTTGCAAGGCTTTCAGGAAGTTTTGGTTGATATTTTAATCTCTCAATTTGTAACGGTGAAAGTTTTTCCATATTTCTCTTACCTTTCTTAAGTAACACTAATTTTACAATTAATATATTACAATAAAAAAGATATTTTTTACACAGCATACAGCTAAGAATTTGAAGATTAAAAATAGGAATGAAACAAAACTTAACAAAAAAGGCAATTATTTTGGGTATATATACTTTATATATGTAGAGTATAAAATTTGAGGCTTATTATGGGTAAAGTAAATCAAACACAAGGGATTTTAACGGAACAGCAGTTTAATTCGAGTCCATTAAAAAATATAATGTCTTATAAAGATTATTTTGACAAGGCATTAAAACTTGGTTCTGCCTTTACTTTCTCACGTGCTATTGCTATGCAAAATGCTGAAGATACAAAAAATAATATTGACGATTCAGTAAAGGGTTATTATCTGGAAAAAGAAAATAAAAAAGCTCAGGCAGAAGAAAAATATTATGCAGCATTAGCTCAATATGATGCTATGAAATCAAATCAGGAGTCTGCTATAAAGAATTTGAAATATGCAACAAGTATGTATGGAGATGGTTCTTCTCAGTATTCTGATGCGTTGAAAAAATATAATCTTTCTGCAAAATCACTTTTCGGTGCTGATGTAAATTTGAGTGTTGCAAGAGATCAGTTTAATTTTGCTAATACATCTGCATTTAAGGCATATTTGTCAACGCAGTTAACTTAAAGTTACAATTCACTTGCAATTTTTCCTTTATATATTATCATGCAACTTGTAGAGTGCTTACGCCAATAATCACTCAACAAGTAAAGGAAAATTAACATGAATTTGAAAAACAAACAGGAAATAGTTAAACAATACGGTAAAAATGAAAAAGATACCGGATCAACAGCAGTTCAAGTTGCTTTAATGAGCCAAAAAATTACTGAACTTACTGAACACCTTAAATCTAATCAAAAAGATTTCGCTACAAAAAGAGGTCTTTTGATGATGGTAGGTAAAAGAAAAAGACTACTTTCTTATTTGAAAACTCAAAATCTTGATGAATACAGAGATTTAATCAAGAAATTGGGTATCAGAGGCTAATTTTAAAGCTTTTGACAAATTTTTAAAAGGCTGTCTTCAGACGGCCTTTTTTAGTATAATATTTAGGTTAGAAAATAAATATTTGTGTTTATAAAATCTTTTAGAGAGGGAATTTAATTTGAAAACTTTAAAATCAATGCGTTTGCACATAGGTGTTTTTGGCAGAACAAATGTTGGGAAATCTTCTTTATTAAACAGGGTTACAAATCAGGAAATCTCTATTGTGTCAGAAATTGCGGGAACTACGACTGATGTTGTTGAAAAATCAATGGAGCTTTTGCCTGTCGGGCCTGTAACTTTTCTTGATACTGCGGGTTTGGATGATGAAACCGAGTTGGGCGAAAAACGTATTGAAAAGACAATGAAGATTATTAATCGTATTGATGTTGCGGTTGTTGTTTGTGATTATGAGGGGCTTGACGATTATGAAAAAGAGCTTATCAAAAAGTTTGATGAACTTAAGATTCCTTATTTAATCGTAGAAAATAAATGCGATATTAAAAAGGTTGAAATCCCTGATTATAAAAACGTTTTATACACATCGGTAAAGGATGATGAAAATCTTGTATTCAGATTTAAAGATGCGCTTGTCAAACTTTTGCCTGACGATTTTGTAAATTCTCCAAAAATTGTTGGGGATTTGGTTCCGCCAAAAAGTACGGTTATTCTTGTAATTCCGATTGATAAAGAGGCTCCTAAAGGCAGAATTATTTTGCCTCAAGTTCAGACAATCAGGGATTTGCTAGATAGCGATTGTTTGTCTTATGTTGTTAAGGAAACCGAATTGAAACAGGCTATTGAAAACTTGAAAACCCCTCCTGCATTGGTTGTAACTGATAGTCAGGCGTTCAAACAGGTTAGTGAAATTGTGCCTGAGGATATTGCGCTTACGTCTTTTTCAATCCTTTTTGCAAGATTGAAGGGTGATTTAGATGAATTTATAAAGGGTGCTAAGGCGATTGAAAATTTGAAAGACGGAGATATGGTCTTGATTTTGGAAAGCTGTACGCACCATGCAATAGAAGATGATATCGGCAGGGTAAAAATTCCGAATTGGCTTCGTAAAAAGACGGGTAAAAATTTGGTTATCCACAATTATGCAGGTCATGATTTTCCTGATTTGTCGGATTACAAACTCGTAATTCATTGTGGAGCTTGCATGACAAACAGACGTGAAGTTTTATCGAGAATTTTAATTGCAAACCAGAAAAATGTTCCGATTACCAATTATGGAATTGTAATATCTTATTGTTTGGGAATTTTACCGAGAGCTGTTAAGATTTTTGAAAAATAGCTTAAAGTTTTTCTCACATTCTGCCGTAATATTTAATGTAGAAGAATGATAAAGAAAAAAAATTTTTACGGTAGTATGGTGTTATGTACGATTATCAATCCACAATTGAAGATAAAGAATTAAAGCAGGTAGGTTTAGAGCTAATGTTTATGACGCCTGAAAAAGGTGCTGTGGATAATTGGGTTACGGCAGTTGAGCTTGCCAAGATGGTTGATTTGCCTGTTGATACCGTAAAGAAAAAACTTGCTATATTGCGTGATGCAGGAATTGTCAGAGTTAAAGGAATAAACCCGAAATATTGGAAGTTTGATGATTACAGTTTTCAGCGAATGGATGAGGACGATGAGGTTTATAAGCTGTTGTGCTGCTTTGATGATGTGGATTTTGACAGATATTTCAGTTACTAATTTTATAAAAAATTTGCATTAATATAGATATTGAAACAAGTTCAGTATGACAAATTTAGGGGAATTTGCATTATAAATTAAGGAATAAATTTATTTTTAAACAAAATTATTTTGTTTATTTTCCGATACAAAAATGGTCAAAGATGTTATTCAAAATGTCGTCAGTGATTACTTCCCCTGTAATTTCATCTAAAAATAACAGAGCTGATTTCAGGTCAATCGAGATTAAATCTTGCAGTTGGTGAATTTTTGCAGCTTCAAGTGCTTGAGTAAGACTTTCTCTACATTTTACAAGACAATCTTGCTGACGTTTGTTTGTAATAAATTCTGTATCGTCCAGTGAGAAGTTGTATGATATTTCTTTAATTTTATTTTTAAGCTCGTCTAAACCTTCTTTTGTTTCTGTTGAAAGGTAAAAAACTCCGTCTTTTCTTTCTTTTATCAAATCACATTTGTTTGCAATAACTATATGATTTTTGTCTTTTATCAAGTCAAGAATAGCTTTGTCTTCATCGTCCATTCCTTTGGAAACATCATATAAAAATAAGACTAAATCAGCTTCATCTGCGGATTGTTTTGAATATTCAATCCCGATTTCTTCAACTTTTCCGACTTCGTCATTATCTCTTATGCCTGCTGTATCGATTAAAGTAATTGCAACATCCCAGTCAAGAGTTTCTTTCAAAACATCACGGGTTGTGCCTGCAATATCTGTAACGATTGCACGTTCTACATTCAGCAGTGTATTGAATAATGATGATTTGCCGACATTCGGTTTGCCGACTATTGCAATTTTTATTCCCTGACGCATGATGTTTGAGGAATTTGCGCAGGATAAAATTTTGTTAATTTTCTCAAGAGCTTTTTCAAATTCAGAAATTATATAATCATATTCAGGTTCTGCAACATCTTCCGGAAAATCAATCCCTGCAACGATTTTTGATAGAACATCAAAAATATCTTTTCTGATTTCTTTAATTTTTGTACTCAGGACTCCTGATAAATTTTTGGCTGATTGTTTTGCAAAATCTCTTGTTTTTGCATGGATTAAATCTGCAACGGCTTCAGCTTGAGATAAATCCATTTTTTTGTTCAAGAATGCACGTTTTGTATATTCTCCGCGTTCTGCCATACGTGCGCCGTTTTTCAAAACAACATCAAGAATGTTTCTTACAACGTTAATTCCGCCATGGCAGTGAATTTCAATGACATCTTCTCCCGTGTAGCTGTGTGGATTTTTGAAAGGTAGAAGTAGGACTTCATCAATTTTTTTATCTCCGTCAACAATCC
>USJT01000004.1 GCA_900555175.1 uncultured bacterium | reverse complement strand
GAACGTCAGTTATTAACACTGGCTGCAAGTAATCTTGTGATTGCCTGTGCGGTTTCAGGTTTGATTACTTGGGTGTGGTGAATTTTTGTATCGTATTCTTCTTGAGAGTACTTAATAATGTGCGGGGTAATTCTTACACCATTGTTTGCAAGAGCCTGAACTGCCGAAATCATTTGGATTGCGGTTACAGATGTTCCGTATCCGTAAGACATTGTTGCATGTATTCCTTGATCCCAGTAAGTCCAATAAGGAAGAAGTCCTGAGGATTCTCCCGGCAAATCAATACCTGTTTTTGATCCAAATCCGAATTTCTTCAATACTCCGTAAAATTCTGAAGGTGTCATTGTTCTTGCAACATTTATTGCACCAATATTACTAGAGTGCTCAAATAAATATTCTAATGTAATATTTCCGGGGTATGGGTGAACATCATAGTCGTAATTCTTGATTTCCCATTTACCGATTGTTGTTTTCCCTGTATCAAGAACTGTTGAATGTTCGTTAATTTTGCCTAAATCCATTGCACTTGCAACTGTGATAGTTTTAAATGTTGAACCGGGTGGGAAAACATCTGTTAATGTCCAGTTTTTAAGCTGTTGAGGGGTTGCTTTTCTGTAATTGTTCGGGTCAAATGTCGGATATACTGCATAAGCTAATATCTCTCCGTTTTTAGGATTCATAACAATTACTGTACCTCTTAAGGCTTCTTTTTCCTTAACCATTTTTTCAATTTCTTTTTCGCATACGTGTTGTATTGCGGCATCAATCGTTAAGGTTACATCTTCACCTTTCGGGTTTGTTGTTGTTGCAACAGGATCGGTTGTAAAATCATATATAATTTTGCCGTCACGAGTTTTTTGATATTTGACGGTATTTATTACGTGTTCAAGTTTATCTTTTGCTGTATATTCAACTCCGTTTGCGATATCAGCATCAAAGTTATAATATCCGAGAACGTGAGCGGCTAATGTTCCTTGAGGGTATTCTCTTGTGTTTTTCTTACCTAAGCTTATTTCTCTCAAGTGAAGTTTTGCAATTTGTTTTGCCGTTGATCTGTCAATATCTTTTTTGATTGTTATTACAGGTCCTGGCTTTTTCAATTTTTGCAAAAGAGTGTCTTTTGGCATTTTTAAAATAGGTGCTAAAATTTTTGCCAATTCTTCCGGAGAATGGTCATAATCTGCGGGGTGTGCATATACATCGGAATAAACTTTGTCTGTTGCAAGTTTTATTCCGTTTCTGTCATAAATATCCCCACGCATTGAAAAAATTCTTCCGACTCTTTGGCTTCTTGCTTTTGCTCTGTATTTGCCTACATCTACGACCATAATGAAAAATAAATAAATTATCAAAAGTGTCATAAAGCCTGCAAAAAATATGTGCAAAAAGCCAACTATTTTATCAAATGTCTTGCTGCGCTTTTCTAATTCGTTTTCCGGCTCTCTTTTTCGTAATCTTTCTCTCAAAACTTATCCCTCTTTATTTTATTATTTTAGCATAAGGAATAGTAAAATAAGTAAATATTAAATAATTTTAACTTTGTTGTATAATATTTTTATGAAAAATTTATTTTTATTATTTGGGTTGTTATTAATTGGAACACAGGTTTATGCATTTGATATTGTGTATCCTAAGCAAAATGATGTTGTAATAAATGCAAATTCTACATTTTTTATCGGTTCATCAAGCAAGCCGTTAAAGATAAACGGTCAAAATGTCCCGTTACACCCAAGCGGTGCTTTTGCCTATGTTGTGCCGTTGAAAAATGGCGCAAATACATTTGTGTTGCAATCAGATGAGCAGAGAGAAATTTTTGTTATAACAAAACCTGTTATAAAATCGTCAAATGTATTACCTTCTGTTTTTACGCCATATAATGCTAAAAAAATGTTTTTTGTAACAACAAAGGATGCTCCTTTACGTTCAACTCCTGTTGATAGTGGTATTAACAGAATGGCTCATTTACCGAGTAATATGAAATTATGGGTAGATGGTGAAAAAAGTGGCTTTTATCGTGTTGTTTTAGGCAAAGATAATTACGGTTGGATTTCAAAATCCGATGTAAAAGCTGACAGCTCAAATGATTTTAATTTGGCTCAACTCAGCGGGTATGAATATCTTGACAGTGATGAATATTTTACATTTGTATTTCACTTAAACAAACAGGTTCCTTTTGAAATGGTTGAGGGGGATCCGTTTTTGATGAAATTTTATAATGTAAAAGATCAGGAAAATAATACTTATGTTTATGATTTCCCAATAAAAGATGCACTGAGCGGAAGAAAATTGATTGGTTATAGCGGAGAATACAAGGGTAATGATTTTATTTTAAAGATAAGAAAACCTATAATTACAAATTCTTGGCGTCCTTTACATAATATAAGAATTGCCATAGATGCAGGACATGGCGGAAGTGAAAACGGTAGCATATCTTGTCTTGGTAATAAAGAAAAAGATATAAATTTAGCGATTGCAAAGCTTGTTGAAGCTGAATTAAAAAAACGCGGAGCGCACGTAATTATGACAAGAAAAGGTGATAATTATGTGAGCCTTAAAGATAGAGTAGAAATAGCAAATTACGGAAATGCTGTTGTATTTATAAGTATTCATGGAAACGCTTTGCCTGATGGAGCTGATCCTAACAAAAACAGAGGTACAAGTATTTATTATTACTATCCGCAGGCAAAACCTATTGCTGATATGATTATGGACACTGTTGTTTCCGAAATTGGTGTTCCAAATGACAAGGTTCGTCAAGGAAGTCTTGCAGTTGTTAGAAATACAAATGCCTTGAGTTTGTTAATCGAAGTTTCTTATCTTATAAATCCTGAAGATAACGCAAATTTGATTAACCCTGAATTTCAAAAACAATATGCAAAAGCTATTGCAGACAGTTTAGAAAGATATTTCTCTAAATAATTAAAATTGTTTTATAAATAAAAATGGGGTGACAATTAAATTATGTCATCCCATTTTATTATTATCTAAAAAATATTTATTTTATTTTTCAGTTACATAGTTCAAAAGAGTTCTTACGCCTGCACCTGTTGCGCCTGCGATAAATTCTTTTTGAGGTTTTTCAATGTAGGCTGTACCTGCTATATCAATGTGACACCATTTTGTATCTTTTACGAATTCTTGAAGGAACAAGCCTGCAATTGATGCTCCGCCGTTACGAGAACCTGTGTTTTTCATATCAGCGATATCTGATTTTATGCTGTCCATGTATTCTTTGAACATTGGTAATTGCCAATAAGTTTCACCTGATTCTTTAGCGGTTTGGATTAGTCTTTCAATCATTTCTTCATCGTTGCCCATAATACCTGATGCAACTGTACCGAGAGCTACCATACAAGCACCTGTTAATGTCGCAATATCAATTACTTCATCAACACCAAGCTCACAAGCGTAACATAATGCATCTGCAAGAGTTAATCTTCCTTCTGCATCTGTGTTATCAACTTCGATTGTTTTTCCGTTTTTAGCTGTCAAAATATCACCAGGTTTGTAAGATGAACCTGAAGGCATATTTTCACAAGCTGCGATAATCCCGTGTACTTCCATATCAGGTTTTAATTTTGCTAATGCTCTCATAACTCCTAATATGCAAGCTGCACCTGACATATCATCTTTCATTGTAAGCATTGATGATGCAGGTTTAATATCAAGGCGTCAAAGCAGATACCTTTACCGATAAGTGCAATCTTTTTCTTTACATTTTTGCCTGTATATTTCATGTGAATGAATTTTGGCGGTTGAACACTTCCTTGTCCGACTGCTAAATATGCACCCATTCCCATTCTTTCAACTTCTTCTTTATCAAAAACTTTTGTTTCAACGCCTTCAATATTTTTAGCAATTTCAGCAAGTTTTGTCGGTATTTGCAAGATCTCTTGTAAATTTCATTGCTTCACCAAAGATAATTCCTTCTTGAACTTCGCTTTCTGAAAATCTTGCAAAAGTGATTTCATCTAAATGAGGTGCTTTTACTGATTTGTATTTGTCATAAGCGTAATCTGCAATCATTGCACCAATAGCTGCTGATTTTCCGTAATCAGTGTTTACATCAAAATCGAAGATAGCTTTTTTAGCGTGAATTTGATGTAATTTTTTAACTGCTTTTGCAACAGCTTCTCTCATTTTATTGTGGTCAAATTCTTCTTTTTTACCAAATCCTATTACAAGAATTTTGTCTGCAGGAATTTGTCCTAAAGTGTGCATTAAATATGTTTGACCGAATTTGCCTTCAAAATGATCTTTATCTACGGCATAAGTATTAATTAATTCCTGAGAAGTTTTTTCTTCTTCAAATTTGTTGATAACCAAAACTTCTGTTGGAACATCTTTAACGTTTTGTGAAACTTTAATTTCCATAATGTCTCTCTCCTTTTTACGCTTGTTAGTATAACATTTTATCCGGTATTTGTAAATCTGTTTTTTATTTATCAATTTAAAATTACTACTATACAAAAAACTATTCTCATGATATGATGTAGACAGATGTAGTAGGTAAATATTTTTTGGAAATATATGCAATAAAATTTATTTAAATAATTAAATAGTTTGTGGCTCGATAGGATATATGTATCGAGCATTGCGTGTATTATTAAAAAATAGAAAAGGATAAGGTATAAAACTTTATGGACTTTTTATTGATTATTGCGATTATTGCGGTAATAGCATTAATCGCTGTGCTGTTTGTCCAGCAAAGCAAAACTAAATCCGTGCTATTATCTGTCGAAAAAGATAAAAAAGCATTGGAAGAGAAAGAAAAACTGCTCCTAAAAGAGGCTAGAATTAAAGCAATCGAAGAATTGCAGGATGACAGAGAGAAACTTAACGAAGAAGAAAGAGAAAGAAGACAAGAACTTGCAAGACAAGAACAAAAATTAGCAAAACGTGAAGATGTTCTTGAGGATAAAATTCAGGAATATACCGAAAAAGATTTGCAAGCTCAAAGAAAATTAGATGAATTATTAGAAAAAGAAGATTATTTGGCTGAAATCGTACAAAAACAGACAACAGAACTTGAAAGAATTTCAGGAATGTCTGCAGAAGATGCAAAAAATATGTTACTAGATCAGCTAAAACATGATTTAGCTCAGGAACAAATGCAGTTAATCCGTGAAAATGAAGCTAAAATAAAAGAAACATCTTTGGAAAAAGCAAAAGAAATTTTATCAACAACAATGCAAAGATGTATGATAGAACAAGTTGTTGAAACAACAGTATCAGTTCATTCTCAAGAAACTACGGTATCTATAGTTGCTCTTCCAAATGATGAAATGAAGGGTCGTATAATCGGTAGAGAAGGCCGTAATATCAGAGCATTGGAAACTTTAACAGGAGTTGATTTAATTATTGATGATACGCCTGAAGCCGTTGTTTTATCAAGCTTTGATCCTGTAAGACGTGAAATTGCTAAATTAGCGTTGGAAAAATTAATCGTTGATGGGCGTATTCACCCTGTAAGAATTGAAGAAATGGTTGAAAAAGCTCAAGATGAAATTGATAAAAAAATCTGGGAAGAAGGCGAAAATGCTGCTTTAGAAATGGGTGTTATGGGCTTGAATAAAGAGCTTATAAAAACACTTGGCCGCCTTTATTACAGAACAAGTTACGGACAAAATGTTTTAAAACATTCGCTTGAAGTTGGTCATATTGCAGGCATGTTGGCTGCTGAAATCGGCGCAAATGAAAAAATCGCCAAACGTGCAGGTCTTTTGCATGATATAGGTAAGGCAGTTGATCAGACTCAAGAAGGTACACATATTCAACTTGGTGTTGAACTTGCCGCAAGATATGGTGAAAGACCTGAAGTTACGCAATTGAGGCTCACCATGATGATGTTGTAGCTAATACAATAGAAGCTGTTTTAGTTAAGGTTGCTGATGCAATTTCAGCAGGCAGACCAGGCGCAAGACGTGATACTTTGGAAATTTATATTAAACGTCTTCAAAAAATTGAAGAAATCGTAAACAGTTACGATGGTATTAAACAATCTTTTGCGGTTCAGGCAGGTCGTGAAGTTAGAATTATTGTTGAATCTGAAAGATTTGACGATTTAGCATCACAAAAACTTGCAAGAGATGTTGCAAAACGTATTGAAGATGAACTTGATTATCCCGGACAAATCAGGGTAACAGTTGTTAGAGAATTTAGAACAACTGAAATTGCTAAATAAAATATTTGTAGTTTTAAAGACAGGAAGGAAAGCTGTTTAAAAAAAGCTGTACTTCCTGCTCTTAAAACCTTAGGATTAAAATAATGAGTGATGATAAAATTTTAAAAATAATATTTTTTGGAGATTTGGTTGGCAGACCTGGCAGAAATGCTTTGAAGGATTTTTTGGCCGAAAATAAATCAAATTACGATTTTGTCATTGCTAATGTTGAAAATGCATCTCACGGTTTTGGTTTAACTTTAAAAAATTATAATGAATTATCCGAATATGGTATTGATTGTATGACTTCAGGGAACCATGTTTGGGATAAAAAAGAGATTTTTAACTACATCGACAGTGCTGACAAATTAGTCAGACCTTTTAATTACCCGAAAAATACTCCTGGGTTCGGAAGCCGAATTTTTGAATTGGAAAATGGAAGCAAAATTGCCGTAATAAATGTGTTAGGCCGAGTATTTATGGCTCCTGTTGAATCTCCTTGGACTGTTGTTAAGGAAGAAATTGAACGCTTAAAATCAATTACTCCGATTGTGATTGTTGATTTTCATGCAGAAGCAACAGCTGAAAAAATATGTTTTGGAAAATTCTGTTCTGAATTAGGAGTGAGTGCATTTTTTGGTACACATACTCATGTGCAAACTGCAGATGAACATATTGTAAATAATATGGGTTATATAACCGATGCAGGTTTTTGCGGAAGTTTTGATAGTGTTATCGGAATGGATTACGGTACCTCTTTAAACCGTTTTACAACGGTTGTTCCTGAAAGATACGATGTAGCAGATAGCGATGTCGTCCAGATTAATGCTGTTGAAGTTGACATAAATCAATCCAACGGGCATACTGTCGCTATAAAAAGAGTTTTTTGTTATGTAGATAAAAGTAAAAAGGAAGAGGAAAATGAAAAGTGATTTGCACATTCACACCCTTTATTCGGACGGTGTTTTCTCGCCCGAAAAGATTGTCGACACTGCAATAGATGTCGGACTTCAGGCAATTGCTTTGACTGATCACGATAATATTTTGTCGTATAAGGTAGCAAAAGACTATTTAAAAAAGGAAAATAAAGAAGATAAATTAGAGATTATTCAGGGTATTGAGGTTAATACTCTTTATAAAAATTATGAAGTTCATATATTGGGCTATTTAATGGACGTTACAAACAGTGATTTCCAAGAGCTTTTGAAAGTTCAACAGCAGGCTCGTATAAAGCAGACAAAAGAAATATTGAGTTTGTTGGCTAAAAAAGAAGGTATAAGGATTAAATTTGATGATATCAAAAAACAAGTTGCGCCTGGTGGAAGTATAGGACGTCCTCATATTGCAAAAGCTATTACTAATGCAGGTGGAACTACAAGTGTTATGGAAGCTTATGCAAAATATATCCATGATGATTCTCCTGTTTATGTACAAAGAAAAACTGTTTCTCCGCAAGATGCGGTTGAAATTATCTATGATGCAGGTGGCGTTCCTGTAATTGCCCATCCTCATGATCTTGATATTGCAGAGAGTTTGATAAAAGAGCTTATGCAATACGGTTTGAGAGGTATTGAAGCTTATCATAGAAAACATACGCCTGCTTGTGTTGAGTATTTTTCTTCTATGGCTGAAGAATTAGGACTTATAGTTACGGGCGGATCTGATTTTCACGCTCCAAATATTATGAACGGACAGATTATTCTCGGCAAAAATTTCGTACCTGAATGGGTTTATGATAAGTTGCTTGAAGAAAAAAAACGTATTGATATGGCTTAATAAACAAAAGAGGTTTTATGGCAGGAAAAAATCGCTGGAAACTTGAATATTCAATCGCATTGTTTGTGATGTTAGGTGTTTTATTGCTAATAGCTCCGGTTTCTTTTGAAAATTCAAGGCAGGCAAATTTTATTTCTAAATGGAATGAAAAACTTAATCGTGTTGAATATATGTTTTCGGTTATAAATGCACATATAACAGATGATATGATTAAGAGTATGAACAGAGCAAAAACTCCTCAAGAGCGTGAGAAGCTTTTGCTTACTGTTGTAAAGCCTTATTTGAGAATAAATACTGATAATTATCCGATAAGACATTACAGACCGCATTATATGAACGGAAATCGCGTGCATAAAGGTCAATTGTATTTCTTTGATGACTTTTATTTCGCTGAGAATAATACAATTGTCGGTTTTAAGGATATAAAAACCGATAAATCTTCTGATGTTTGGTTTTTGATGATGTTTGATATGAACGGGCTTTTGCCGCCAAACAGATGGGGAAAAGATATTTACGGTATAAATATCTATGATGGCGGGAGAATTGAGCCTTTTGGATTTGATAAAAGTATGAACGAGCTTAAGAAAGATTGCTCAGAATCAGGCACTGGAGTCGATTGTTCTTATAGGCGGTGGATTTGATGACTGATATTAAACGAGTTTGTGTATTTGCATCTTCTTGTAACTATTTGGATCAATCTTATTATAAAGCTGCTGAAGAATTTGGAGATTTGCTTGGTAAATCTGGTTTTGATATGGTTTATGGCGGAAGTTCACTGGGGTTGATGTGGGCTTGTGCAAGTAAAGTAAAAGAAAACGGCGCGCAAATTATAGGTGTAATGCCTGAAAAATTACATAATATGGGAGTTAATACAGATGAATGTGTGGAACTTTTTGTAACTCCTTGTATGCGAAGCAGAAAAGCTAAAATGGATGAGATTTCTGATGCTGTTGTTGCTCTTCCCGGAGGTTTCGGGACTTTGGAAGAACTATCAGAAATGATTGTCCAAAAACAATTAGGTTATAACAATAAACCGATTGTGATTTTGAATATAAACGGGTTTTATGATAAATTAATTGCTTTTTTTGAGCAAATGATTGAAATGAAATTTGCATCAAGTACTGCTCGGGAATTGTTTTTTGTTACTAAAAATCCTTGTGATGCCATAGAATATTTGAAAAATTATAAGCCCAATGATGTAAAAGTTACAAAAGAGCAAATATACAATAGATAAACAAATAAAAAAATCAGAGTTAAATCTCTGATTTTTTTATTTATATTTATTTGTTTTTTTATAATTAATATTTAAGCATTGAAACAGTTCTTGGAGAATCAGTTAATTTTTCTCTTCCGTTAAGGTCTGTTAATTCAATTAAGAATGCTACACCAACCAAGTTTGCGCCTGTTTTTTTTACAAGTTTGCAAGCAGCTTCTGCAGTTCCGCCTGTTGCTAACAAATCGTCAACGATTAAAACATTTGCGCCAGGTTCAAAAGCATCTTTATGAACTTCGATTTTGTCAGTACCGTATTCTAAAGAATATTCTTGAGAATATGTTTCTGCAGGAAGTTTGTTTGGCTTTCTGATAGGTACAAAACCTGCATCAAGTTTGTATGCCATTGGCATTCCAAATATAAATCCGCGGCTTTCGATACCTGCTATATAATCGATTTTCACATCTTTAAATTGATCGCAAAGATAATCTATCATAACTTTTAAAGTTTCAGGATCTTTTAGTGCTGTTGTAATATCACGGAAAATAATACCCGGTTTTGGAAAATCCTTTACTGATCTGATTTTATTTTTTACGTCAATAGTTGTTTCTGTTGTCATTTTTTTTGTTTTCTCCTTTATATATTATTTTTCAGCTAGTATTTGTTTCAATTTTTCTCTGTATTTTTCAGTATATTCTTTTGTGTATTTTTTAGTTTTTTGTAATTCTTTTTTTATAATTGCTTTAATACTTGCTTCTTCTTCCATAACAAGTCCGTGAGCAGTTTTACCCCAATTCATATCTTTTTTCATAAATAAGATTTTGAAGCAAATATATAATACAAGCGGGAACCAGATTATGAATAGGTAAACTGAAGTTTCTAAAGCTTCAAAAGTCGCATCAAGTCTTGGCATGTAATCATAACGTCTTAGGGCGTATCTTGCGGCGAAGAAAAATCCAAAACCGATTGCACATCCTATAAATATTGATGAATAAAGCATGTGAGGTGGTGCTTGTTTTGCTAAAACTTTAAACCCTCTAATAAAAAGCTCCATAACAAACCACCCTGGCATAATAAATTGTGTTATATATGCAGTCATATCGAGGCTTGCACGCAAAGACATATCTTTTGAGAATAATACATCTCCCGCATATTCCAAATATCTTCTTATAGTACCTTCCAACCATCTTCTTCTTTGTCTGAATAGAGGTCTTAAATAGATAATACCTTCTTCGTAAACAATAGCATCAGGGCAAAATCTTATATCCCAGCCTTTGATGTGTAATCTTGTTGACATATCCAAATCATCAACTAATGTGTAGTTATTCCAACCGCCAATATCTTCGATTGCTTGGCGTTTAATAAGTTCACCGTTTCCTCTAAGTTCAACCGCACCTTTAATAGAATCTCTTCCGACTTGGAAATGGGTATCCATTGTATATTCATTGTTTTGACATCTTGTTAAAAGATTTACATTTTTGTTTCGGATAACTTTTCTTGCTTGAACAGCTCCGACATCTTTAGGTTCAAGATAAGGAACAAGAATTTTTAAAAAATCAGGTTCCACTGTCGCATCTGCATCAAATACAAGTACTGCTTCCCCTTTAGCAATTTTAAATGCATCATTTAAAACAGCTGATTTACCGGGAAATGCGTCCATCGGACGAATTAGAGCGGTTACTTTATCATATTTCTGTTCTAAATCTTTTATTACAGATGCTGTGTTATCAGTGCTGCGATCATCGATTACAATAATTTCAAAATTCTCATAATCCATATTTAAAATATATAAAACAGTATTTGAAATAACGGATTCTTCGTTGTGTGCAGGAATCATAACAGTTACAAAAGGTTTATAATTCTCGTTAATAACTTGTGGAAATTTTTGTAATTTACGTTTTTGAAATTTGTATGAAAGGTTAAGGAACAGTGCATAAATGAACATGAACGTACATAAAAGTGCAAGCCCCCAAACTGTATTAAAGTAACTTTGGAATATATAAATGAAAATTCCGAGTCCAAAAACTATGGTGAATAAAAGAATTCTTTCTTTCATGTTGAAATACCTACATACTCCCGTTATTAATTCCTATAATATTATAGCAAAAACTTATTTTTCACGACCAAAATTAATTAATTTTATTACTTTTTGTAATACAATTTCCTCTATTTAAATGTTTTATTATTCCAAAAGTGTTAAAAATCGTAAAAATGCTTGCTTTTAAAATAAATTAAGCTATAATTAAGGATGTACAAAGAGAGAAGGAGTTTTATTATGAACAAAGAAGAATTAGTACAAGAAATTGCAAAAAAATCTAACGTAACTCAAAAAGAAGCTGCTGAAGTTTTGGGCGCAATGATTGAAACTATTCAAAAAACAGTTTCTAAAGGTAAAAAAGTTACATTAGTTGGCTTCGGTACATTTGAATCTAGAAAAAGAGCTGCTAGAATTGGTAGAAACCCACAAACTGGTAAGGAATTAAAAATCCCTGCTACAACAGTTCCTGCATTCTCAGCTGGTAAAAAATTCAAAGAAGCTGTTAACAAAAAATAAGCAATTTTTTGAAGATTGTTTTTATGAAAAGGACTTATTAGAAATAATAAGTCCTTTTTTAATTTTCGTTTTGTTTTTCAAACTTTATATCATAACCCATTATTTTTGCAAGAAATTTCATTTCGTCATATTTCATAGAGCTATTTACCATTTTTTGTGATAATCCATGTACCGTATATTTTTTCCCAGATATTTCCGATGCATATTTCGCAAGTTCTGTTAATGTCATTTTTTCTTTTACAAGCAGTATTTTTAAATCTTCTCTTACACCCATTCTATTATTATATAATTTTCAATAAATATTGACATTTTTAGATAAGTGAGTTATAATTTTAAATATGTTTAATTAAATATATCTAAAATTTGATAATTTTTTGTAATATAAGTTAATAAATGGAGGGCCAATTGAAAAATGGATTTACTCTGGCTGAAGGTGTTACGTACCTAGTCATGCCAAACAACCAACGTAAAGTTGCATTTACATTGGCAGAAGTTTTGATAACACTTGGTATAATCGGAGTTGTTGCTGCAATGACAATGCCTTCATTGATTCAAAATTATCAAAAGCAAGAAATGGCGGCAAAAGTAAAAAAAGTATATTCAGTTTTGTCGCAGGCTCAACTCAGAGCCATAGAGGATAACGGGGAATATCAGTATTGGGATAATGATAAATCTGTAAATGCTGAGGAATATTTTAATAAGTATTATAGACCATATTTGTCTGTAATAAAAGTATGCCATGATTATTGCGGCTATGATAGGAGGGATCCATGGAAAAAGATAAACGGTTCTAGTTGGGAATATTCGGTTTTTGTAAATAATTATCGTCTGCCGGTTATTTTGTCGGACGGTACTTTGATTGTTTTTTCTGTTGCTGGGGGTTCGGATAATTCTGATGATGCAGTATACAATAATTTCATATATTTTGATATTAATGCACACAGGCCACCTAACAGACTAGGGCGTGATACATTTATATTTACGAGATCAGATAAGGGAATTTTACCGTTTGGGATTGATTTAGCAGAAGATGAGATTAATAATGATTGTTCTAAAAGTGGTTCTGGCCAGTATTGTGCTGCAAAAATTATGAGGGACGGATGGCTGATAAAAGAGGACTACCCATGGTAATATTGTTTATTTTTGTTTTTCAGCCATTCTTGCTTCTTTTTCAAGAAAATTTGATTTATAAAGTTTTTTCTTGTGCCATTTATTTTTAAACATTTCTTTAACCCCTTTTTCGCTCAAAACTTCCAAATCATTAAACGGGGACATGTCAGGATATTGTCTTAATGCTTTAACATATTCTTTTGCTTTTTCGAACAGCGGATGTCCTTTTTTTATTACACCGTCTTTTGCAATAGTTTGTTTATAAAATTTATCGTTAAATTTTTCGTTTTTATACATTGGAAACTTTTTCAGGATTAATTCTTTAAAGTTATTTAATCCGTTATCAATATTTTGTGCAATTCCTGCAAAGTATCGTGCAATAATTTGATATTGTTCAATGTGTTTGGCTTCATGCTTTATTAATCTTTTTATAAACGGTCTAAAAAGCCTGTTGTTAAAAAGAAAGTTTAATTTTATTTCTCCAGTGTATGGATTTGCTTCTGCGGCGGAATTATCTAAAAATATCGTTGTATGAATTTTAGGTTTTACAGGTAATTTATTTTTTTCGCTAACTTGGTTTAGTGTATTTAATATAAACCTGCATTGTTTTATTTGCATTTTAGCCTCCACATTTCCTAAAATACATATATAATTAAAAATGCTAATATTTATTTTATAATGTTGTTTTAATAAAACTTTATGTAAGACTAAATTTTAAATTTTTGTTAGTCATTATTAGTTTTTCGTTTAGCCGCATTTTTTGCTTCTGTTTCTAAAAGGTTGTTTGCTATTAATTTTTTCTTATTTCTCTTATTTAAAATCATTTCATCTAAGCCATCTTCTGCCCAAATTTTAACATTTTCGAATGGCTCGAATGTTTGAT
>USJT01000003.1 GCA_900555175.1 uncultured bacterium | reverse complement strand
ACAATTTCGGCGGCTACTTAAACTTCCCGACAATAAACGGAATGTTAATCAAAAATGAAATTAAAGAAGCCAGATACCTTTATGATAAAGAAATTGCAAACGCTAAAAACACTCAAAACGAAATCTATTTGGAAATTCAAAACGCATTCTTAATGCTTGAGGAAAAGAAAAATCAAATACCTGTTGCAATGCTGGGCGTAAAACAGGCAAAAGAAAACTATGAACTTTCCTATGGCAGATACCGCGTTGGAGAAGCAAACCCAACAGAGCTTAAAGATGCTCAAATCAACTACCAACAGGCTCAACTAAGCTATTATAATGCGCTATATCAATATAATTCAGCAAAAGCAGCTCTTGAAAAAGCAATCGGCAAAAACTTAACCCAAAATACAGGCGATATAGTTGAATTAGGCAAATAATCAAGTATTTCAATGGATTTACGGCTTTATTAAGATTTTGTAACAAAGAAGAAAAGAAAAAAGCAATTTTTTAAGCTCTATATACTTTATATATATGTAAGAGATAAATAAAGAGAGAGAAAAGAAAATGCTTCAAACACAAAATCAATTTAATAACAATACAAAAGGTAATGGTCAATTTGGTTCTTTGACAAAAAGAAATAGAAAAACAAATTCAAAAGAATTCAATATTGAAGATTATAATTACCTGGCACTAAAAGATAAACGGATGCGTTTCAATAACTCAAGAGATCCAATCTATTATGTATTTGATGTTATTGAAAACAGGCCAATCAAAACTTTGGCAAAAGAATTTGTAAAAGATTCATTTTTTGAAATAGCAAACTTTGTATCAAAAGTCGTTAGATAAATCAATAGGAAATCAGGAAAAGGAATATTTAAAAAGATGGCAGTTATAGACCATCTTTTTTTATTGATTAAAATTTATATTAATATTTGTAAATATATACTTAATATATGTTATAGATATCTAAGTATGTGGTATAGAGAAAATATATAAACCATTTTCTTTTTCTTTATTTTCTCCTACACACACACTAACCTTTTACCAAATATGAGATTGGCCGTTCACAGCGGCTTTTTTATTGACAACAAAATTGAATAGATAATAAATGTACACCGCGCCAAAAAGTCATAGTCGCGGATTACAGGCAGACACAAATACTCCGTTTATTTTTTGCGTCTGCCTGATGTATTTTAATACATTCCCATCAAATCACGAACTTTAGAAAGAACTTTTTGAGCTTCCACGCGAGCTTTTTGAGAGCCTTGTTTGATAATGTCTTCAACCTCATCAAGATGAGCTTCATAATAGCGTCTTTTTTCTCTGATTGGTGCAAATTTTTCATTTACTAAAGCACCTAATTGACGTTTGCAATCAGCACATCCGCGCAAGCCTTTTTCACATTCGCATCTAACTGTTTCGACCTGTTCTTTAGAGCCGAAAACATTCCAATATTTGAATGCTACTTCACACTCATCAGGGTGTCCGGGATCACTTTTTCTCATTCTGCTTCTGTCTGTGATAGCAGTCATTATTCTTTTTGCAGTAACTTCTTCTGTATCTGATATTTTAATATCGTTATGGAAAGATTTACCCATTTTATTTCCATCAAGTCCGCAAATCAAAGAACAATTATTTAGAAGCGGTTTAGGCTCATTGAAAAATTCTTCTTTATACAATTTATTAAAACGTCTTGCGATATCTCTAGTAATTTCAATATGGGCAATCTGATCTTTCCCAACCGGAACAGCAGTAGAATTAAACATCATAATATCAGCACTCATCAAAACAGGATAACCCATTAAACCATAATTTATTTGAGAAGTAGCGCCATCCTTTGTTCTAAGAATTTTTGCCATATCTTTCAAACACGGGTCACGTTCAACCCAATTTTGAGGAGTAATCATTCCGAGATATACATTCAATTCGGCAATCTCAGGAACTAAAGACTGTACATAAATAGTACATAAATTAGGATCAAGTCCGCAAGACAACCAATCTATAACAACATCAATAACATCTTCTCTTAAAGTTTCAGTCTTATCATATTTTGTTGTAAGAGCGTGCCAGTCTGCTACAAAGAAATAACAATCATAATTATGTTGCAAGTTAACCCAATTTTGGATAACTCCAAGATAATGACCAAAATGTAATTTTCCTGTCGGTCTCATACCGGAAACAATTCTTTCTTTCATAGCTTACCCTTTCTTTTCTAAAATATTATAACAAAAATAAAAAACAGAGTCACGAAAAAATTGCAATATAAGTTTTTTTCAAGTAAAATGTTTTTATAAACTGAGGGGTATGAAATGAGGATTGAAGCTAAAAACCTTATAAAAATATACGGAGACAGAAGCGTTGTAAATGACGTAACTTTTGACATAAACAAAGGCGAAGTTGTCTGTCTTTTAGGACCGAACGGTGCAGGGAAAACCACAACATTTTATATGGTTGTAGGACTTGTAAAACCGAATAAGGGGCATATATTTCTTGATGGAGAAGATATTTCAGCTTGGCCGATGAACGAACGAGCTAAAGCAGGGATTGGTTATCTTCCACAGGAAGCTTCAATTTTCAGAAAATTGTCTGTTGAAGACAATATAAAACTTGTTTTGGAAATGAATGACAAACTTACTGTTAACGAGAAAAAACGTAAGTTAGAAGAACTTTTAACAGAATTTGGTATATTAAAATTACGTTCATACGCAGCCGTATCGCTATCAGGCGGAGAAAGAAGAAGGGTTGAAATTGCAAGAGCACTTGCTGCCAGCCCTGATTTTATGTTACTGGATGAACCTTTTGCAGGTATCGACCCTATTGCAATCGGTGATATTAAAGATAATATTAAAAAGATTTCTAAAGAAAAAGGTTTAGGCGTATTGATTACAGACCACAACCCTAAGGCAACTCTTTCTATCACAGACAGAGCGTATGTAATTTTTGACGGGAAAATTAAAATCCAAGGTAAAAGTATTGACGTTGCAAATGATCCTGTTGCTAAAGAATTCTATTTAGGAAAGGATTTCGCTCTGTAATGAAAAATTTTCCCAAAATAACAATTTACGACAAATATATTTTCATGCAGGTTTTGATGGCAACTTTTGTTGCGATATTGTTGTTTACTGTTGTTTGGATTGCACCTGAAATGCTTTTGAACACTATCAAAAAGACTTTGGCAGGTGAATATGGCGTTAAAACCGCAATACTTGTAATTTTTTATGAGTTACCGAAAATTTTAGGGAAAGCTTTCCCTGTCGGATTATTATTAGGAACTCTATTCACTTTTGATAAACTCAGCAAAGATTCAGAACTTACAATTTTTCGAGCTGTCGGATTGTCATTCCACAGAATTATAGCACCTGTTATGGCACTAAGTCTTATTGTTACATGGCTTTGTTTTGTAACGTGCGACAAACTTATACCATATTCAGTAAATAAAGCTATTGCACTAAAAGGCGGTTACATTTCAACCCAATATATTTATACTCAAAAAGATAAACATAATGTGCCGACAATGGCGGTCGTTATTTCTAAGTTTTCAAAAGATACAATGTATAATGTTATAGTTTTGGATTTTTCGCCTAAAGAATATACCGATGTTCACCAATTACAAAATATTTACTATGCAAAAACAGGAAAAAATTACCCTGACAGATGGGAACTGCAAAATATAACAAAATATAATATTTCAAATGACGGGATATTCACAGAAATTGAAAAACTTCCGAAAATGGATATCTTGCAAGGTGAATCAGCAAAGAATGCCTTTACTTTAATGACATATTCAGTAAAGAAAGAACGTGAAATTAACAATCACGATTTGCATAACTACATCAAACTCTTGAAAAAAGAAGGGCTTGATGAAGAATACAGATATATGTTAAACAAATATCTGCAAAGATTTTTCCACCCATTTGTATGCGTACTTCTTGCAATTATGGGTGCATTGTTAGGCTTCAGCAAACCAAGAGAACAAAGATTGGTCGGATTTACAATTGCAATCGGCAGCATATTTTTATATTATATAACCCTGCCATTTTTTGATCTTTTGGCTGAAAAAGGAGTATTGCCGCCATTTATCACAGCAATATTTCCGCCATTTGCATTTTTATGCGCAATAATCGGTTTTTACAAATCAAAGGACTTATAATATATGAAAAAATTATTGTTTTTAATCGCATCTTTTCTTATTGCAACAACTGTTGCACAAGCTGTTGTTCCGCCAATTGATGTAACATACAATGACGGAATATATCATATTGTATTAAAAGGTGAAAAAATAAAACGCCACGTAAAATTTGTAAGTTCAGACAGTCTTATAACAGCAAAAGAAGCTCATAACAGGGCAAAAGCAAAATTAACAGTAAATGCCGGTTATTTTGATCCCGAAAATCAAAAATCAATTTCTTATATTGTAAGCGACAGAAATACTGTTGATGATCCTTTGGTAAACGAAAACCTTTTGAGAAATCCTTTTTTAATGAGAAATTTAGACAAAATTATCAATAGGACAGAATTTAGAGTTGTAGAATGTGATAATAGAAAATTTCACTATGAAATTGTTCCCCACAAAAGTTCGGTTGACTTTGGCTGTAACATAATAACTTCAGCTCAAGGAGGACCTCTTGTTTATCCTCAATTAAGACTTGAAGAAGAAGGATTTATTGTAAAAAAAGACGGGCAAGTCATCAGAGAAAGTTGCTCAGTTCTTCATAAAACAGCAAGAACAATTATCGGCTTAAAAGGCGATGATGCTCATATTTTAATCATTACGGACAAACATCCAATGGATATGTATGAAGTTCATGATTATGTAAAAAATCTAGGGCTTGATAGAGCAATGGCATTTGACGGAGGCAGTTCAACATCTATGAATTACCTTAACAAATACAGCGTAACCTCTGTTGGTGACGGTGCCGGAAGAAGCGTAAAATCATTCCTGATTGTAAATTAGGGATTTAAATTACTTGTATTAATAATTCATTTCCCAATTGTCATTCAAGATTTTACCAATACATCCTGTACCATATCTGCCTGACTTACAATTTGAATTAAAATAAGATTCTCTTATATCTTTTAGACTTTTGTTGCCGTCACAAACACCTTTAGATTTACATTCAGGAGTAGCACCCAATACATCTATTGAACCATCATCATAAAATTCTGCCAAAAAGATATCTCTACCACCCTTATTTGGTCCTTTAGGTCCGTTTACATCAATTACCATGTGACCATAATGTGATGTTACTCCATTAACAGTTTGAGAATATACTGCAGGGTGATCTACAATCATACTTGAACCGCTTGCCAAAATAACACTTGCAGCAGCACTCCAAGAGTCATTGGCATTATGAGAAGTTCCGTTTAAATCTGTATATTTAGCAGCAAAACAAGGTTCTTTTACAACAGAATCACAATCAGCCACAACTTTTAAATAATCATGTAAAAAACTTTTCATTTTAGCTTGAGATGTCAAACCTGCTTCTCGTAAATTTATAGCATTATTATCAGTTTTATATTTTAAAGCAGCTTGTTGAAGCTCACTGTAAACTTTACTTAACTGAGTTACATAAGCTTTTTTTGATAATTAGCAACCAAAGTAGGCATAGTCATTGCAGCGACAACACCTAAAATCCCTAAAGTAACTAAAACTTCTGCAAGAGTAAATGCAAACTTTCTTTCATCTATTAAATTAAACATATAATACCTCCAAAAATTTTTATTATTATAACATATATTAGAAAAAATCATCTCGTTAATTGAGATGATTTTTCTAATTTTATAATTTTTTTGAAAAATAATTATTTTACAAAGAATGTAGCACTTACATTTGCATAAATTTTTACAACACCCTTTTCAATTGATGTAGAAGCGACCTTTGCTTCAGCAGCAGCACTATCCATATTAACAGCCAACATACGATATTGAGGTACTACTGAATTATTTGCACTGCAACTTACATTCAAAGAACGCACACCTGCAACTGTTGTAGCTGCAGATTTTGCGACCAAATTAGCTCTTGCTTGAGCTTTTTTAGTTGCAGTTGCAAGAAGTTCATTACACTCATCATCATACTTTGATACTGATAATGAAAGATTATTGACATTTGTTGCCCCTAGAGCAATAGCCTTATCTATCATAGAACCAACTTTATCTATTGATTTTGTATGAATAATTACAGTATTGGAAACTTCATATTTATCTAAACTTCTTTTATTATTTGCATATGTATAAATAGGTGATGCACTAAAATCCATTGTTTTAACATAATCACCCTGTGCAGGATTAATCATTGTTTTCAAAGAATCCAAAACCTTTTGCGAAATCTCCTTATTTTCAGTTGTAGCTTTTTGCAAAGATTTTGAATCATAAGTTCTTACAGCAATTGAAATATCCGCAATATCAGGAGTTAATTCAGTATTTGCAGAAGTACTTACTGAAATATACCCTCTTTCAATTGCATCGGATACAGCCTGAGTTGACAAAGATGCACAACCCAATAATAAACTTAAAACCGTTACGGACAACAAAACTTTTTTCATACATTCTCCTTATCTTTTTCTGATTTTTCCTCAGATTTCTCTACCTTTTTATCCACAGATTTAATTTCACCTGATTTAAGTATCATAGAATTTAGAGCATGCGCTTGAGATTGAAGTTTCATACGTTCCAAAAGCGATTTAACTTCACTTTCGCTCAATCTGTCAGGGGATTTTAAAGCAACAAGAAATTTCTTTCTATCATTTATAATAAATATAGAAATTGCAACAATTGCCCATAAAAGCAAACCTTGATAAAGACTAATAAGCGGAAGCGAAATATAAGAAGCTGCCAAATTCCAAGCCTTCATCGCAACAATACCAGGGAACACAATAAAACCTGCGCCAAGACAAGCTACAATAAATACAGCTAAAAATAATCCGCGCAATCCTGAGATTTGTATAATTCTAGTTTTTCTCTTCATAAATCCTACTTTCCATAACCTATCATGTTAAGAAAATCATTTTCTGTCAATATTATAACACCTAATTTTTGAGCTTTCTCTAATTTTGATCCTGCATTTTCTCCGACAACTACATACGAAGTATTGCGAGATACAGATGATGAGGTCTTTCCGCCCATTTGTTTAATTTTTTCGGAAGCTTCATCACGCGTCATATTTTGTAACGTTCCCGTTAAAACAAATGTTTTTCCCTTAAATTCATCAGAAACATTTTGAACAGGTGGCAAAGGTTCAACCCCGAGCTCTTTCAGTTCATTTATCATAGAAATATTTTCAGGTTTTCTAAAGAAATCATAAATATCTTTTGCAATAATTTCACCGACACCTTCAACCTTTGACAAATCCTCAACAGAAGCATTCATAAGATTTTCAAGTGTTCCGAATTCATTTGCAAGCACTCCTGCCGTTTCTTTCCCGACATTTTTAATCGTAAATGCAGTTACAAGACGTGCTAACGGTTTATGTTTGCTTTCCTGAATTGCATTATACATATTAAATGCAGATTTTTCCTTAACCAAATCCAATTGCATAAAATCTTGCATAGAAAGTTTGTATAAATCAACAGGATTTTTTGCAAAACCTTTGTTATAAAGCTGTTCAATAATAGAAGGTCCGATTTTATCAATGTTCATTGCATCTTTTGAAACCCAAAATTCTATTTTTGCACAACGTTTTGCAGGACAATCAGGGTTGTCACAGTACAAATTAACTTCACCTTCATGAATATGCAACTGGCTATGACAAGAAGGACATTTTTCAGGCGGCATATATTGAGGAAGTTTGTAATGCTCCTCATCCTCAATAACCTTAACGACTTTTGGAATAATTTCAGCAGCTTTTTTGATGTAAACTCTATCACCTATTCTAACATCAAGCCTTCCAACCTCATCAAAATTATGCAAACTTGCACGAGCAACCGTACTACCCCCTAATTGTACAGGTTCAAGAATTGCAATCGGTGTTATAGCACCTGTTTTACCGACACTTTCTTCAACTGCGATAAGCTTTGTCGTAACCTCTTCAGGCGGAAATTTAAAAGCCGTCGCCCATTTCGGTGCTCTTGAAGTAAATCCGATTTCTTGCTGAACAAGAAGATTATTAACCTTTATCACAACTCCATCTGTTGCATAATCAAGCAAAAAGCGTTTTTCATCCCATTCTTTGCAATATTCAACAGCTTCATCTGCATTTTTACAAAGTCTTATATTTGGATTAACCTTAAAACCTAATTTTTTCAAATACATAAGACTATCATAATGAGTTTTTGGCGGATTTTTAATATTCCCCGTAAAAATCGCCGTATAGCAAAACATTGACAAATCTCTTTTTGCAGTAACAGAAGCATCTAACTGTCTGATAGAGCCTGCGGCAGCATTACGAGGGTTTGCAAAGAGTTTTTCCCCGTTTTGCAAATTTTCTTTATTCAATTTTTCAAAAGATTCTTTTGGCATATAAACTTCGCCGCGAACTTCAACACTTACAGGCTCAAAAAGCTTTAAAGGTATTGCCTTAACTGTTTTCAAATTATTCGTAATATCTTCACCCGTAATTCCGTCCCCACGAGTAACTCCTCGGACAAATATTCCGTTTTCATAAGTCAAAGCCATAGCAAGCCCGTCAATTTTAAGTTCACACACAAGCTCCTGCTCACCATATTCTTTAACGATTTTTTTATGCCAATCCTTCAAATCTTCGTAATCATAAGTATTATCCAAACTGTAAAGGCGATATTTATGCTTATACGGGAAAAATTTTTCACTCACTGAGCCGACTCTTTGAGTAGGGCTGTCAGGAGTAACAAACAAAGGATTTTCACTCTCAAGTTTTTTAAGCTCTGCAAACATTTTGTCATACTCAAAATCACTTATAGAAGGGTTATCCTCTACATAATATTTGTAATTTGCTTTATTAATCTCATCTTTTAAAAAATTTATCCTGTCTAATACCATATCCACCTCTGGTTTGGTTAAATTTCAACAATAAATCAAAAATAAAAACTACATTATCATTAAAAGTTCTCGAATAACTTTTGTCGCAACTGCAGTTGATACCCCTGACGCATCATAATCAGGCGCAAGTTCAACAACATCAGCACCAATGATATCAAAATCTTTCAAATATTTAAACCACCCGATAAGTTCATTAAATTGCATTCCGCCACTTTCAGGAGTTCCTGTTCCGGGCATAACGGAAGGATCAAGAACATCTAAATCAACAGTTACGAAAATCTTTTTATTTTTAAACACATCAAGCCCTGAATACCCTGAAATAAGAGTATTATGTTCCTTCATAAACTCCCATTCTTCCTTCATGCCTGAGCGAATACCAATTTGCTTAATATTTTCAGGTCCGACAATTTTGGAAACGTGTCGAATTACGGCAGAATGCGACATTTCTTCACCCAAATATTCTTCTCTCAAATCAGTATGTGCATCAAAATGAACTACTGCAAAATCTTTATAAAACTTAGATACAGCCTTAATTTCAGGTAAAGTT
The DNA here is from genome assembly GCA_900555175.1 of uncultured bacterium. Lineage (GTDB taxonomy): Bacteria > Cyanobacteriota > Vampirovibrionia > Gastranaerophilales > Gastranaerophilaceae > Stercorousia. The sequence goes on along the minus strand of USJT01000003.1, from coordinate 4,286 downwards.
ACAAGATGCTCTCCGCCAATTCCAAAAACTCTTTTTCCGCATTTATAAATTTCTTCAACATTTTTTTCAATTAAATCAAGAGATTTGTAAGTATTTCCAAGCGGAAACTCTAAATCCCCGACATCATGAAAATTTATATCTTCCAAATGCTTATCAAACACAGGAGAATAATCCTCCAATCCCCAGCTTGCAAGTCTAATTTGTTCAGGTGCAAATCTTGAGCCTGATCTATATGAAACTGTTCCGTCAAATGGGAGTCCAAGCATTATAATATCTGAAGAATTAAAATCAGGATTTTGTCCAATCCAATTCCTGTCTAAAAAAGGTCCTGTAAGCATTTTTCCCTCCATAAAATAAGTAAAAATATTTTACCATAAAAAAACTTGCATTTTTTAACCAAATCATTAAAATAAAAATATGAAGAAGTTTCTACTAATTTTAAGCATAATATTATTTGGCTTATGCGCCTGTGCAGAATCAGATTACGAACAAATATACAGAGATCTTGAAGTCCCTGATTTTTCGTATATCCATAACATTGACCCCGGAGAAATGTATGATGTTCAACACACCTCCTGGTCACCTTATCCGCTATTCAGGCTGACTTCTCCTCTATATTTTAAAAGCATAACAATAGAACCCGGGTATTACCTCCTAACCCCAAGAGAACACGAAGGGAATTGGTATATTTTGTTTAAAGAAGCAGGCGAAATTAAATATATAATTCCTACGTATAACAAAGATATTGTTCCGATGGGATTTTATGAGGCAAACCTTCCAAAAGCAAAATTAACCCCATCTCAAAAATTTCAAGTAAAATTATACGATTTTGTCGGCAAATATGTTAGAAGTTCCCAAAGAAAGCCTGCACCAAGCACATATCTTGAAACAACAGATTTAGAAAATAATTTTATCTCAATTGTGCTTTATTGGGGGAATTACAGATATTATATGATTTTGCGAACAATCAAATTGTAAAATATGAAAAAGTCATTTAAAAATAAAATTTTAAATGACTTTTTTCAATAATAACTTTATTTTATTAAAAATTAGTTTTCATCACTGCTATCAGAATCTTCTTCTTTTTTGAATTTATCCAAAACCATTGCAGCCATTTCTTTTGCAATAATTTTTTGAGTATCAGTAGGACAATTTTGCAACATATTCATAGCAGTTCTAAGAGTGCTGTCAATATCGTACCAACGGCCTTTTCTGTTATCATCAAGGCCTGAGCCTACTGCGTTTATAATATCTTCAACAGCTTCAGACTTTACATCTTCAATATTATGTTCAATAATAATTTTAATAAGATTTAACGCAATTCTGATTTGAGTTTCATCATCAGATTTTTCAAGAGTATTCACAGCTTGAGATAAAACAGGATCTTTGTCATACCAACGTCTGTGCTGATTTGTGTATTCTTCTTTCATAATGCCTCTCCTTAAAATAGTGCAATCGATAAAATTATTATGTGAAATTTTTTAAATTATGTCAAGTCCTTAGCCCTGCTTAAATGTTACGCCCTTTGTTCCCTTTGGATATTCCCACCCCAAAGAAGCACTCTCACAAGCAATTCTACACGCACCGCATTCAAGACAATTTTCATAATTTACAATAAGTTTTTGATTATCTTCATCCCACTCATAAACTCCTGCAGGACAAATTACGGTACATATTTTGGATACACAATTTTTGCAACATTCCTGAACCGGTTTCAAATGCGAAACACTATCAGGTGAATATTTTACAGTATATAATTTATCTTCTAAATCACTCATTTTAAAATACTCCATAACAATTTAACAGCAGTCCAAAAATCCTTGAACAAACAAGTTATTTTTCTGTCAGTAAAAATACTTTTTATAAATTTATGATATTTTTCACGTTTTGGCACACTGTCAACAGTTGTAAACATCTCAAAGAAAGAATTTATCTTCTTCGGATAATATCCTAAAAATTCTTCGGCTCTATCCCCAACACCGCTCATCAAATCCTTATAAGTTCTCAAATCTTTTATAATAAAAGAATTTTCAAGAGCTTCCTGATAATGAGCAAGAGCAATTTCAGAGTAATCTCGTTTCCCTAAAGCTATAATTGCTGTTTCACCTGCAAGCTTTCCAGAAATCATAGCAAGGTTTGTACCTTCCCAATGCATATTATTGACAAACATAGCAGCATCGCCACAAACCATTACTCCTGCGCCAAAAAGTAACGGAACTTTTTTATACCCGCCCTCAGGGATTAAATGAGCAGAATATTCAAGCAATTCACCATCTTTTATTAACGGCGCAATCTGCGGATGTTTTTTCAATTTATCTAAAAGTTCATAAGGCTTTAACCCTTTATCCATTAATTCACTTAACGTTACGCCAAGTCCTATACTTACGGAATTTTTATTTGTGTAAATAAAGCCTAACCCTAGCATTCCAAGCATAGGCCCGCCGAAAATTTCATAAATACAACCCTCATCGTCGTTTACATGAAATCTGTCATTAATCTTTTCAGCAGGAAGTTTAATAACCTCTTTAACGCTCAATGCAACATCTTCAGGGCTCAAATCACCTCTAAGCCCTATTTGTTTTGCAAGCAAAGAATTAACACCGTCAGCCAAAACCACAATATCAGAGTAATAATCTTCCAACTCAGTTTTAACACCTTTTACAAAACCGTCTTTAATAATCAATTCTCTAACTACTGTTTCCTCGACAATAATTACGCCTTCTTTGCGTGCTTCCTCAGCCATCCAGCGGTCAAACTTTGCTCTTATAACCGTATAACTTTCAGGGATTTCGGATTTTTTCTTATAAGAAATAACTGTTCCGTCATCTTCTCCTAAAAGTGCATATTTATGTTCTATATTTTTTCTTTCAAGCGGAGCTGTTTTTTCAAAATCAGGGAAAATTTCACGAGTTGGCTGAGCATAAATTGCACCGCCAAAAACATTTTTACTTCCCGAAAATTTCCCTCTTTCGATTAAAACAACTTTTTTGCCTGCTCTTGCAAGTGTTATTGCACAAGAAATTCCTGCAGGACCGCCGCCTACAACTATAACCTCTGTTTTATTTTCCTCGTTCTCCATAAGCGCCCCGATAAGATATATAATTTATACAAACAAAACTATACACCAAATTTTATTCATTGTAAAATAGTTAATATGATAATTACGGCAGGCAAATTTAAAGGTAAAAAGGTTACAGCACCTGATGAAAATGTAACAAGACCAACGCTTTCAAAAGTCAGAATGAGTATTTTTAACACATTGCAATCAATGATTGAATTTGAGGGAAACTCTTTCCTGGATATGTATGCAGGTTCAGGAATTATGGGGCTTGAGGCACTTTCCAGGGGATTTGCTTATGCGGAGGCTATTGAAAAAAATCCTAAAGCCTTTCAAGTTATAAAATCAAATTTCAAGAATTTTTCTCCCGCTCCAAAACTTCTAATAGGTGACAGCTTAAAAATAACGCCAAAATTACAAGACAAATTTGATGTAATCTATATTGACCCACCGTATTTTTCAGGAATATATGAACAAAGTCTTGATTCAATAAAAAATATCGCCTCAAATATTGTAATTCTTGAACATGTCACAAATGTTGATTTTTCAGGATTTGAATTGATTAAACAGAAAAAATACGGCGATAAATTTATTACATTTTTAAAAAAATAGTTATTTACATCTTGTTTTTCCGTCCCAGCTTAAGTCTTTACAATGCAAGTAATCCATATTTTCATTAAAGATTACCCAAGCTGTACAACCTCGAGATGTAGAATAAGCCCCGACAGGATTTATACAAGTTTCAAAATTGGGAGGAAGCTCATCTTTAATACCGTAAGGCACTATTGACGTATCTTTTATTCCACACCAAAAGGCATCTTTACCTGTTGTATTCGGACCTTTTTTGCCGTTGACATCAACCATTATAGAACCTGAATCGTGCTCCGCCCAAATAGCAACAGAAACACCATCGGATAATACAAATGTCGCAAAATTATTAGCAGCACCGGAAAAACGTTCATTTGCCGTTCCTAAAGTTTTGTAAGTATCTTCACCAAAGCATCCGCCAGCACTTTTACAATCTTTTACTGATATCATATTTTCTTTTAAACGTTCGGCTATCAAAATTGAACCGCTATTGTCAACAGCTCCTGAAACCAACCCCCAATCGGATAAAGGCCCGTATTCGTTTACACTTAACAACATAGCGTTATTTAAAGTTGAGTATACTTTTTTCAACCGGGCTACCGTTGCTTTTTCTCTGTGCTCTTGAATTAACGAAGGCATG
>USJT01000002.1 GCA_900555175.1 uncultured bacterium | reverse complement strand
GCCATAACAACACCTAAACCAAATACAGCCATTGCAGCGGCACGTTTTTCTTTCGGGAAAATTTCAAAAATTATAGCCTGAGAAATAGGCATAATTCCACCACCGCCTATACCTTGCAAAATTCTTGCGAACAAAATCATTGCCATAGACTTAGACAGTCCGCAAAGAACAGATGCAATTGTAAATATAGTAACACTTATCAAAAAATAAGTTTTTCTACCCATAAGTTTTGAGAAAAAGTCAACAGCAGGTATAACAACACCGCTTGCGACCAGATAACTTGTAATAATCCAAGTAGATTCGTTATGGCTAATAGAAAAGCTACCTGCCATATAAGGTAATGCAACGTTTGAAATTGTTTCGTCTAATGCGAACATAAAAACCGAAAGCATTACAGGAATCATAACAATCCACGGATTTAAATGCTTCTCATTATGAATAATTGGGGTATCAGTATTCATATTACCTCCGTATTATTTACAGATAAATTTATCTCTACTTCTATTATAACGGTAACATAACAATCAAAAGAATGCAATTTTAAAAAGTTTGTAGATTAAATAATTAAATGTATTAATCTTTTAAATCATTTTATTATTGTTTAAATTAATAATTTTATCAATACTTTCGAAAATTTCAAAATAAATTTTAACAAGTTTATCATCGCTTGTTAGAATTTTATTAATAAGAATGTTTTTTTCTTGGGAAATATTTTTCTCATCCGAATTAATACCAAAATCTTCCAGTTTAAGATTAAGTATAGATACTATACTTAAAAAATGTTCAAGTTTTGGAAGGTATTTCCCATTTTCAATTCTGCATAAATGTTTTTCTGAAAAACCTGCCATTTCTGCAAGTTCGTATTGTTTGAGCCCGGCTTTTTTTCGAGCCTGTTTTATAACAGTTCCTATATTGTTTTTGTCAATAAAAAACATAATTTTCCTCATTATAAGGTTAGCGTATAATGTACTTTTTAAAAACCTCTTGTAAGGCACATTAATATAAAAAGTGATTGACATGATACTTTTATTTTTATATAATTCTTTCGGTAACAAATATGATTAAAATTTTATCCTGTTTAATTCCAATAAAATTTATACGAATCTGGTTTAGACAGTTTTGCAACAGTATACAGATAATATTTACAGCTAAATCAATTGGTAAAAATTTCCAATGTTCAAGATTTTCTACTGTTAATAAAAATACTGTAATTAAAGACCATGTAAAGTTAAATGGAATGAGAATAAGTGGTAATGGGGATGTTGTATTAGGGAATTATTTTGTTGCTGGTTTTGATTCACAAATAATATCATCAAGTCATAATTATGAGGGCAATGATATTCCATATGATGGTACATCAATAAAGAAAGGTGTTATTATTGGTGATTTTGTGTGGATAGGTGCAAAAGTAATAATATTACCTGGTACAGTTATTGGTGAGGGTGCTATAATTCAGGCTGGAGCAGTAGTTCACGGTGAAATACCTCCTTATGCAATAGCAGGAGGCAACCCTGCTAAAGTTTTTAAATACCGTAATATTGAGCATTTTATTGAATTGAAAAATGCAAAAAAAGATATTTGAAGCGTTTAATATTAAAAAAGAATTTGTATTATAAAAAGCTTTTTGTAAAAAAACTGTCAGTAGTATTATCTATTTTAATTTTCGAATTTAATTTTTAGAAAAGTGAACTAAAATTGACTCTCTTAACAAAACTAAACTTGACAAAAAATTTATAACATCGGATAATAACTTTCTAAGGAAGTTTTTGGAGGTTATATGTTAAAAAAGTTTTTAATAATGTTGGTTTGTATTCTCGTTACTTCATCTTATACAGTTGCAAGTGCGCACGGTGATTTCACTTGGTTTGGTTTAAGACGAAATAATACTGAGGTTATGTTTAAAACATCAGATTCGCATGAAAGGTGTGATGATCATAAATGTCATAAACATAAGCCGAAACCTAAGCATAAGAAAAAACACAAACCAAAACCAAAACATGAGAAAAAATGGAATCATTTTCATAAATGGTGGGATTAATATAAGTCTAAATTCTAAATGCTGTTTAAGTCAGGAGTTGATATTTTGCTACAACAAGGAAGTATTAATTTAGATAATTTGATTTTATTAATATATATTGTGGCAGGATTGCTTACTGCTGGGATAAATTATTTATTTGGGATTTGTTTTAGGAATATTAATGTTAATAAAATCAAAAAAGAGTATAATTGGGGTATTTTTGCTTAATATACTTAAACGTACACAAGTTTTATATTCCGAAATTAAAGAAATTCAAGTAAGGAAAAATAAAATTAGTGTTTATCCAAAAGATAAATCTGCTTTTCCGTTAGTCAACAGAAAAGAATCAAGAATCTGTCTTGAAAAATTAAAAAAATTGTTAGAATCAGAAAAGCTAAATATAAAAATAAGTTGAGAAAAATAAATTTCAATAAAAATTTGTACTAATACTAAAAAGCGGGTTTTAAACCCGCTTACTTTTTATTAATTTACACGAGATGCGATTTTTCTTGGATTTTTTGCGTTAAACGAGACTTCGGTTTTTACCTGCAAGAATAAATATTCTTTTGGTAAAAGACCTACGCTCTCTGCAAAAAATCCGCCGAACGCAAAAAAGGCTTATCTCATCGCTATTATAAGCAAAATAAAAAGAGGATTAGGAACAATTCCTATCCTCTTTTTATTTACCCGAGATGCGATTCGAACGCATGACCTACCGCTTAGAAGGCGGTTGCTCTATCCAGCTGAGCTACTCGGGCTTGGATCCAGAGGGCTTAGACAAGTGTTTGGTTTCGTGGGGTACCTGTATAATCCCTCATAAGTCTTATGTTAACACAAAAATTTTTCTTTGCAAGATTTTTTGAAAATTTTGTGTGTAAACTTATGTTAATTTCTTTTTCTATATTTTTTAAAGTTTTTTATTCTTGCTGCCGTACCCCTTATTTGTTAGTGTATGCATAAAATCTTAAAGGAGAAAATTTATGACAGCAGGATTTGAAATTTCCCAATTAAAAGGTACACCTTTGTATGCTTTGGCAAAAAATGCTAATGTTTATGGGGGTAAAACATTAAGTAAAACTGAAATGGTGTTTTTTCAACAACAATGTAAAGAAATGGGATTCTCTCCGGAAAAATATGGTTTAGAAATTGCTTCTGAAGATGTTGAAGGTGAAAATTTTAAAGAGACTAAAAAAAATCTAGAAAAACTTACAGATTCCATTAATGATGCTTATAAAAGCCAGTTTGGACGAAAAAATAATGCAGTAGAAACTGCGAAATCTGCAGAAACAAAAGCGTATGCAATTATTAACACTGCTAAAGAAGGTTTTGTAAGATCTCATGGTGATAATAGCGGGTTTATCCCTGAAAATTTAGGTCAGAGACCAAATTTTATGGCTCCTGAGTATAAAGACAATCTAACAAAGTATGTTTCTGATTTAAACGGTTGGGCTCAAAAGGTTTCTGAACAATATAGAAATGCAGAAAGCAAAACAAATGAAGAACTTGCAAAAATGATTATGACAAATAGCGATTTTAATGCTGCGACTAACGCAACTATTACTCAAGAAGTCGGTGAAGCAGTAATTGCAAATGATAATAAAAATGCTAAAGACATTAATGCAAATGTCGATAGAGAGGGAGCTGCAACTCGTCGTGCAGTTCACAATGAGGGTGCCGCAACTCGTCGTACAGTTCATAATGAAGGCGCAGCAACTCGTAGAGCCGTTCATCAAGAGGGTGCTGCAACAAGAGCAACTGTTATTAATGAAGGTATTATGACTCGTAATACTGTTCGTGATGAAGGATTTAAAACTCGTGAAGCTGTCCATGGAGAAGCTGCCGAAACAAGAAATACTGTAAGGCAAGAAGGAATGGCGGTTCGAGAATCTGTAAACAAAAACGCAGAAGAAACTCAAGAACTTGAAGGTTTATCTTCTAAAGTTTCTGATGCAGTAACAAATGTATATACAATGCATACGACAGAAACAGTTAACAAGGTTAATACTATGAAAAATAAAATTCTTTCATCAGATCTTCCTCAAGAGAAAAAGAAAGAATTACTGAATGATTTAGCAAATTTCTCAGATCAAGTTGTATTGAGTGACAAAGAATTAGAACAAAAACGCAAAGAAATTAATGATGTGATTGACTCTGCTGTTCCAAAAGAGGAAGAGGCAATCCCATTGGAAACTCCGAAACAGGAACCTTTCCCGGAGAAGGAAATGCCCCCATTTATCAAAAATGAATCTAAAATTGAAAGAAAACATTTAAAACCTAAAAATAAAATAGAAGAACCAAAACTTGATATTAAAGATAAAACTATTTTTGATATTTCCAAAAAAGATGATATCTTTGATAAATTTAAAAAATAAAAATAATAAATAAAATTTGTATAGAGCCTTAGTTTTGTGAAAGTTTATTTAACAAAATTAAGGCTTTTTTGTTTGTTTTTTGCAAGAGTTTTTTGTTTAAGATATAATTTTTTTATAATGTAGAAAAATATAAGGGAATTAGATTATGCTAACCGGAAATCAAATAAGAAAATTATATTTAGATTATTTCAAGAATAAACATCAACACACTGTCGTTGAAAGCTCAAGCCTTGTGCCTGACAACCCGACAGTTTTATTGACAACTGCAGGTATGTTGCAATTTTTGCCTATATTTTTAGGAATTCAACCTTGCCCTTATGAACCTGCCAGAGCTACTTCTTGCCAAAAATGTGCCAGAGCAGGCGGTAAAGATTCTGATATTGAAAATGTTGGAAGAACTCCAAGACATCATACATTCTTTGAAATGTTAGGTAACTTTTCTTTTGGTGATTATTATAAAAAAGAAGTTATTCCTTGGGCTTGGGAATTTGTAACTGAGGTTTTAAAGCTTGATAAAGACAGATTGTGGATTACAATTTTTGAAACTGATGATGAAGCTTATGAAATCTGGAGAAGCGTTGGTGTTCCTGATGAACGTATTAAACGTAAAGGTAAAAAAGATAATTTCTGGGGCCCTCCCGGTGCATCAGGTTCTTGCGGACCTTGGTCAGAAATTCACTACGATTTAGGCGAACAATACAAATGTGATGATCCTAGAGGCTGCGGAATTGATACTTGTGAATGCGACAGATGGGTTGAAATTTGGAATCTTGTATTCACAGAATTGTACCAAGATGAAGAAGGTAATCAATCTCCTTTAGGCAAGAAAAATGTTGATACAGGTATGGGACTTGAACGTATTGCTATGGTATGCCAAGGGGTTGCATCTACTTTTGAAACTGATCTTTTAAAACCTATTATGGATAAGGTTTCTGAAATGAGCGGTGTACCTTATAAAAAATCTGAAAAAACAGATATTTCTTTGAGAATTATTACAGACCACGCAAGATGTGTAACTTTCTTGATTTCAGACGGAGTTATCCCGGGTAATGAAGGAAGAAGTTATGTATTGAGAATGATTTTAAGACGTGCATTGCGTCATGGAAAAATCTTAGGTATGGATTTGCCGTTCTTATACAAACTTGTAGACGTTGTTGTTGAAAATTACGGTGAAGCTTATCCTGACTTAGTTAAGAATAAAGCTAAAATTGTAGATACAATCAAAAAAGAAGAAGAACGTTTCGCAAAAACTCTAGATCGCGGTTATAAAATGTTGGATGAATTTATTTCTGCGAAAAAAGATATTGATGGCGAAAGTGCTTTCAAACTTTATGATACATACGGATTTCCGTTTGAATTAACAAAAGAAATCGCAGAAGAAAACGGTTTGAAAGTTGATGAAGCAGGTTATAAATCAGCTATGCAAGAGCAAAAAGATCGTGCAAAAGCTGCTGCTGCAAAAATTAGTGTAACAGGTGATATGAAATACGCTAAACTTGAACAACAAGTCGGTTCATCAGAATTTGTCGGTTACACAGAAAATGAATGTGAAGCTAAAATTCTTGCAACAATTGACGGAGAAGGTTATGTTGATGTTGTTTTGGACAAAACTCCATTCTATGCTGAATGCGGTGGTCAAGTAGGTGACAGCGGTGTAATCGAAGATGCAAAGACTAACGGACAAGAATTGAAGCTTGATGTTCTTACAACTTTCAAAGTAAACAAATTATTTGTTCATCGTTGCCAAATTGTTAATGGTGAAATTACAATAGGTGAAAGTGTTAAGGCAAAAATTGATGTTCCAAGACGTGAAGAAATCAGACTTCACCACTCATCTGCTCACTTGCTTCAAGCTGCATTAACTCAAGTATTGGGTGATGAGGTTAAACAGGCAGGTTCTCAGGTTGAAGAAAACAGAATGCGTTTTGACTTTACATTCTCTCGTGCAATGAAGCAAAATGAAATTGCGAAAGTTGAAAGTATCGTTAATAATTGGATTTCTCAAGGTCTTGAGGTTACAACTCAAGAAATGGATATTGAAAAAGCTAAACTTACAGGTGCTGTTGCTCTGTTTGGCGAAAAATATGAAGATATAGTCAGAGTTGTATCTATGGGCAGTGGTGATAAATGTATTTCAAAAGAATTTTGTGCAGGAACTCATGCTAGAAATACAAGAGATTTGAGAATGTTTAAAATCGTTTCAGAAGGTGCAATTGCCGCAGGTACAAGACGTATTGAAGCTGTTGTATCAAATGCTGCTTTTGATTATATGAACGAAAGAGTTAAAGAAATGGATAAACTTTCTCAAATGTTCAAAGTTCACTCAGAAGAAGTTATTGAACGTATAGAAAAACTTCAGGAAGAAAATAGAGAACTTCAAAAAGAATTGGTTAAAGCAAAAGAAGAAAATGCACGTGCAAAATTTGCAACCTTCTTATCAAAAGCTCAAGATATTGATGGCGGAAAATTATTCATCTCAAAAGTTGAAAACTTTGATGGAAACGCTATTAAAACAGGTATTGAATTTATGTCTAACAAGTTTGGTGAAAGCATAATAATTCTTGCATCAGAGAAAACAGTAGCCGTAAAAGTATCTGACAGCTTTGTTAAAAAAGGTGTTAATGCAGGCAAAATTGTTGGAGAAATCGCTCGAGCAACAGGTGCAAACGGCGGTGGCAGACCAAACTTTGCTCAAGGCGGTATAAAAGATGCTTCAAAATTAGATGAAATTTTATCTAAGGTTGAAGATGATTTGAAATCAGTAAAAGTTTAATAAATCTTTTAATGATTTTAATTTAAAACATTTATAAAGGCGGTATAAGTGTGAGGTATTAATTCCAACAGCTTTACCGCTTTCTATTTTTCGTAAATAAGTTGTTGAAATTTTTGATTTAATTGATAAATCTTTGATTGACATATTTTGTTCTAATCTAAGTTCTTTTATTCGTTTGCCGAGTAGAATTAGAGTTTGTGAAAATTTATTCATCTTAATCCTTTGTGTACATATTTATTCTTATTAGTATATAATAGTTCTTATAAGTACCATATTATAAATAGTTTTTTGATTTTTGTCAATTCTTTTATAATGAAATAATGAATGTAAGAGCGCAAATAAATTTTTGGTTATCACTTAATCAATCTACTTATGAAAAGTTAGCTGAAAAAATGACCGAAATTACAGGGAAAAAATATACCAGAGGCAGTCTTAATGCTAAACTTCGCAGAGATACGTTGAGTGTAAATGAATTTGAAACTATTGCAAAAATTTTAGGTTATACAATTGAATTTAGAGAGAAATAATATGACAGTATTGAAAATAGAAAGATTACCGCATAACAAATTCCTTCCGGAATACAAGACGGAAGGTGCTGCTGGCATGGATTTATGTGCCGCTATATCTGAGCCGATTACATTGAAACCGTTGGAAAGAAAACTTGTCCCGACAGGGTTGAAAATTGAACTCGAACACGGATACGAAGCTCAAGTAAGACCTCGTTCAGGCTTGTCAATAAAACACGGTATTACGTTGATTAATTGTATAGGAACTATTGATGAAGATTATAGGGGCGAAATTTGTGTGCCTGTTGTAAATTTGTCAAATGAAACTTACACAATTCAGCCTGATGAAAGAATTGCTCAAATGGTTATTGCAAAAGTTGAGCAGGCAGAAATAAAAGTCGCAGTTGAGCTATCTTCAACATCTCGCGGTGAAGGCGGATTTGGCTCGACAGGTAAATAAATTTGTACGATTTTATTTTGTATAAAAAAAGAACCTTTTATAAATAAGGTTCTTTTTTTATTAAATATCGAGGAAAAGGAGGAAAGTATAAAACTTATTTTTTCTTACCGTTGAAAACTGAAATTTTTGCAAGGTCGTTTTCAAGAGTAAATTTTGTATTTATATCAAAAAGTGGATCTTGATTTTGGTTATCGGTCCCTTTTTGTTTAGCCCAATAATCTTTGTCTAGTTTTGGTAATCCATTAGGTATGTCACTGTTAAAATCAACCATATATAATTTCCCTTTGCTATTTTTTATAACGTCCAAAAATAAAAAAACTTTAATTTTTTGACCTGTTTTATTAAGATTTTGTTACATCCTTTTTATTGTTAATAACATTTCATTTGGAATAAAGTAATCTTTAACTCCGAATGTTGCATTTACGAATAAAAATTCCAATGTATCGCCTTTGTCTATTCCGATATCGTCAAACGGAACACTTACATCCAACACTTTATCATATATTGCTGTAATATTCTTTGGAGATGCAATTGCCCATAAATTATTTGGGAGGGCTTTTACAAGTCTTATGAGGTTAATTTCTCCGTTATATATTGAAACTTGCATTTCATTATGGAATTTTTCTTTTGATATTGGGAGAATACTTTCGGTTTTTTGTACAATTCTTATTGGAGAAAGTGATTGTTTTTTATTTTGATTTCTCATATAAATGTACATTTGACTTACTCGTTTTGAGTTTTTAATTAAATCTTTGTTGTAATCGTTTACGTAAAATCTTAAATACAAATTATCTTTGTCGTAACCGAAACAAATTTTGTCGTAGAATTTGAATTCATCTAAAACAGGGCCGTCAGGGATTTTTATACAGCCTGCATTTAACCAAGTTTCATCATTATCATGTTCTTTACCGTCTAAAAGCGGTGTAATTTCACCTTTTGGGTATCTTGAAGGTTTAGAAATTACTGACAAAAGCGGTGAATCAAGATATTCAGGAGGTTTAAGCCCCAGATATAAGTAAATATTTTTCAAATGTTCCCTAAAAATGTAATCAAAAATGTTATCTCGCCCTGAATCGTTTGGCTCGCCATACCACCAGAACCAATCACTGCCTTCGCAGATAAATAGTTCGCGTCTTGCAGCTTCAATATTTGGGTTAAGCGGATTTTGTTTTACAAAAGCGCAAAAATCATCTCGGACTTGTTTTAGATATGTCCATGCAAGATTTTTCAACGGCTCATCAATCCATAATTTAAAGTTTCTGTTAATCCAAGAGCCGGCACTCAATTTATTCAACGGTTTTGGGGTATCTTTTTCAAGATAATCGCTAATCAAAACGGTTTCAAGAGTAGGATCATCTTCAATTAGAGAATAAATTGTTTTTAAGAATGTTTCGCCATCTTGTGTGTAATTTTCCCAACAATTTTCACCATCCATTGCGATTGTAAGAAGGTGGTTTTCGTCAGGCGATGTCAAAAGTTTGCTTTGTATAACTTTAATTCGGTCGTACAAATCGTTTGCAGTTGCTTCTGCAGGGTGGTTCGGATATTCAAAACTTATCAGATTAGGAATTACCGAATCTCTGAAAATTATTTTTGTTCCTTTGTAATCATAAGATTTGACAAGGTGGTAAGGGTCTTCCAGGTAGCCTCTGAAATCTCTTACAAATTCAAATTTGATAGAATTAGATAAAATCCCTTCATCAGATATTGTCCATTTTACGCCAAGTTCTTTCAGCATTTCCATAACTTTTGGGTTAACGCACTGTTCTGATGGCCAAATCCCTTGAGGGCGTTTGCCTAACAATTCTTCAACTCTATCAAGTGCCATTTGAGTTTGCATTTTGGCATCAAGTTCCATTTTAAGATTTGTTGGCAAATCGCTGTCTGCTGATTTTTTAATACTTTTTATATCAAGTAAAATTGGCAAAATCGGATGATAATAAGGACTTGTGGTTACTTCAATTTTACCTTTTTGGATATATTCTCTGTAAGTCGGAATAATTTTTCTGATTATATCTCGTTGAATATCAATAATTTTTATTCTGTCTTCAAGTGTGTAATTTTTCCCTTTTTTGATAAGTTTTTTTAATTCAGGATACTGGTTTTTGAATATCGGATCAAACCAGGCAAGATTAAATAGTGCCATTAAATCTGAATATTCCTGTGCTGAAAATACGTTGATATCTGTTTCATCATTTGTTTGATATTTTTGGAACAGTCTGTAATATTCTTCATTAGGCAAAATCATTGAATGAAAATTTGCGTCAAAAAAGTTATTTATAATAAATTCTTTGTCATCGTCTGACAAATCATCTATATCGGTAATCGTTAATCGTGAATGAATGTCGTGCATTCCGTTTTCGCCGTAATCTATAAGAGCGTCCAATAATACAGGAACAAGATTAAAATTCAATTTAAGTTTTTTAAATTTGTCTACAATAAGCACCATATCAAGATAATCTTTGATGGCATGCAGTCTAACCCAAGGCATTAAATAATCTCCCTGTGGTGAAAGTTGATAAACAGGCTGATGCATGTGCCAATAGAATGCTATTGATAATTTTTTGGTTTGACTCATCATAAAAACTATTCTCAAAATTATTATAGCATTAAATGTGAAAAAAGGAATATTTACACATTACTTAAGGATTATAATTTTATTATTAGATAGCAAAAAATATTTTGTCTGTTTTTAATACAAATATGAAAATTAATAGTATAAATTATTTTAGTTATAACAATTTACCTCATCAAAATACAAATAGTGCTATATCTAATCAAGATGACGATAGACCAAACAATATAAAAAATGAATTAAATGTTTTGGAAGTTTTAGGCAGAAGTCAAGTAAAATTTACCGGGGCTGATAATAATGAAGCCGATGAATTTGACAAAACTTTTTATAATAATATTTCCAAAAGTTTAGAATTATCAGATGAAGATTCTCATAAATTTAAAAAAATAGTTAATAAATTTTTGAAGGATAACAATCTTTCATCAACACAAGAATTGTTTTCATCTCAAGATAATGAAAAAATGCTTTGTTCTTTTATTGACAATGTAGCTGAAGGATTGAATTTGTCTGATGAAAAAGCTGATATATTGGAAAATGAATTTGTCAAAAATTTAGCAGTAAATAAATTGTCGAAAGCATTTGAAGAAGATGATAGTTTGCTTGAAACTTTTCTTCCGTTTGCAATTGAAAGTATGAAAAACAATTTGGTATCCGACAATTTGATAAAAACATTTAATTTGGATGAAAAAGAACAGCAGAATATTAACTCTTATTTGCAAAAATTAGAAAGTGATATTTCTCCTGAACAAATTGCTTACGAGATTACAGATGGTTATAACCTTTCATCTCTTGAGGATTATAATTATGTTTTAAAAACTATCAAATCTCGTGATAAATTGTTTACGGATTTTATTTCAGAAGACGATTCTGAAAATGATTAGATATTGTGCATATTGTCAAAAATTTCTTTTCTTTGAACCCAAATTTCCATACCAAGTTCTTCGCCTGTTTTGGTTAGGGCTTCTTTAATTTCTTTGAAAGAAAATTTTGATTTTTCAATATTGCAAAGCATAAACATTACAAAATGACCTTGCATTAAAGTTTGTTTTATATCTTCAATATTAACTTCATATTCAGCGAGTTTAGCGGAAACTTTTGCAACAATCCCGATTTTGTCAACTCCTGAAACTGTTATGATAATTTGTTGATCTGACATGATACCTCATCTTCTTCATCGTTTTCAACCGGAACAGCTTCAGCCTTTAGCCAATCACGGTTAATCCATTTGCCTAATTGATGTACTCTGCAATATTCTGCCAAGTCTTTTTTAACTTCAGGAGCTAAGATGTACATTGCAATAATGTTTGGTAAAGACATTGCAATCATCATTGCATCTGTAATGTTAATAACTGAAGTTACGTTCAATACAGAACCTATTAAGATAAATCCGCAATATATTAATTGGAATGTAAGAGTTCTTTTCTTTCCTTCTCCGAATAAGAAGTTCCAAGATTTTTGACCGTAATATGCCCAGCTTATGATTGTAGATAAAGCGTACAAAAGAACAATACCTGCCAAAAGTGTTGGGAAGAAAGGCATTACTGATGAAATTGCATCAGATGTCATTTCAATACCTGAAGTATGGCCTACGTGAGTTTTATAAACACCTGTAATAACGATTGCAAAAGCTGTTAATGTGCACATAAAACCTGTTAAAAACGGGTCTAACAATGCAACAAACCCTTGAGATAAAGGTTCATCGGTTTTTACTGTTGCATAAACGATAGGAGCTGATCCTGTACCTGCTTCGTTAGATTGAACAGAACGTCTTAAGCCCATAATCATTGCAACAAACATACCGCCATATACAGATTCAGGTTTGAATGCTTCTTTTACAATAATCCAAGCTGCGTGAGGCAACAATTTTATATTACAAATGATTACTGCCATAGCTGCAAATAAATATATAAAAATCTTTAAAGGAACGATTTTTTCTGTAACTTTAACGATATTTTTAATACCGCCAATAACAATCAGACCTACAATGATTGCCATAGCTAAACCGATTACCCAGTGGAAATTGTGCATAAAACCGTTTTCGCCACCGCAAACGTTTACAAACTGATTTGCAGCCTGATTAATTTGAATCATATTACCACCTGTAATACCACCGCAAATACAAAGTATTGCAAAGATTACAGATAAAGGTTGACCGAGCCATCTCAACTTTTTACGAGTAAGACCGTGTGCCATGTAATGCATTGGCCCGCCAGAGATTGAACCGTCTAAATTAAATCTTCTGTATTTAACAGCTAAAGCTGCTTCTACAAATTTTAAAGACATCCCTAAAAGTGCGCCGACTATAATCCAAAATGCTGCACCTGGACCGCCCATTGAAATAGCAATTGCAACACCTGCGATACTACCTAAACCGATTGTTCCTGACAATGCAGTCATCAAAGCTTGGAATGATGAAACTTCACCTGTTCCATCACTTGATTTTTTCGGTTTGAATACTAAATCAATTGCGTGTTTAAATCCCCAAACAGCAATCCCTCTGAGATAGAATGTAAAAAATATCCCTGCGAATAAAATCCAAAATATAATAATTGGTACATCTGCACCAAAAACATGCACAGGGTGGAATATTACTCCCGCTATTGCATCGGAAATCGGCGCGACATTTTTGTCCATAAAAGCATCGATATCAAATGCGTTTGCCTGTTGAATGTTAAATAAAAGTGTCAAAAGTACAATTAAAATTTTGTTCATTAAATTTATTCCTTTCGGGGTATTACGAAAATCTTCGATATTGGTTAATAAAAATTTATCTTCCAACCCTCGGATTTTATACTACCAAAAACATGCTTAAATGATGTCAAATCTTTACAAAATCTTAAAAATTTGTTGCAAATATTCACGTGCACATTTGTCGGAAGTGTATTCCTGAATTGTTTGAAAACTATTGTAACGCAAGGTATTTAAGCTGTCATTATCCATGTTTTTAATGTTAAGAATTATTTTTTTTATATCATTTGCATTAGGGAGAGTTAAAAATCCGTTTTCGCCGTTTTTGATAATGCCTGAAATCCCGTCATCTTTTGTACAGATTGTAATACAGCCTTGTGACATAGCTTCTAAATACACCATACCAAAGGTTTCCCAAATACTAGGCAGGATAAAAATATCGCTATCGTGCATTTTTTCAAGAACTTGGTTATGCGGAAGATAACCTGTAAAATTTACACTTGTATCCAGTTTTTTTAATTTATTTTTTCCTTTGCCATCTCCAATTACCGTCAATTCAATGTTTTCAAGTCCTTTGCAGGCTTCTATTACTTTGTCAATATTTTTTCTTTTTTTGAAATTGGCGCATGTCAAAACCTTGATTTTATCTTTATTTAGAGGGTGAAAATCTTGTTTTATAATTTCTTTTTTAATCCCTGATGGGGCAGCGAATGTTTTATTTTCAAATTCAGGGTGAAGTTTAAGAAGTTTTTCTTTTATTACAAATGAGCGGCAAGCTATTGCTTTTGCATTATGCAAAGCTTTTTCAAGTCTTTTTTGAAAATGAAATTTATATAAAGGATTTGTTAAAACTTCCAAATCTGAATTATGAACACCTGCGACAAACGGAATCCCAAGTTTGTCTGCAAATAAAATTCCTGAAGGCATGTGAGCGATAATCAGAGAATCTGGAGGGCAAGCTTTTTTGTTATCTGTTGAATTATTGTTATTTTGAATTTGATTTAAAAACTTTTTTGAATTTAGACCCTGAAAAAATTTCAGGGTGACATCTAAATAATTATCACGTTCATCGTCATTCTGAACTTGTTTCAGAATCTTATTATTTATGGAATTTAGGATTTTATTTTTAATATCAAACCAAAACGGTGTCCAGTAGTTTACATTGAATACTTTTCCGTATTGTCCTGTTTTATAAAAAGGTTTTCCTCGCAAAAAAGAATTTAATATGAAATTCGGCTTTATAACATTGACATTATGCCCTTGTTTTTCCCATTCTTGGACGAAGTCAAAAAGTGTTCTCGGTGTTATTTTTTCATTTTCGCTTACCGGATATAAATCTGTTATAAAAAGAATATTCATACGATTTATTATATCATAAGGCGGGTTGAGGTTTTATACATTATGTGGTTTAATTATAAAAAACAGATTAAAAAAAGGAATAAAAAAGTGAGTGAGCACGATTATAAATTTTATTTAGATAAAGGAATTTCGGAAACTAACGAAGGGAAATTTGATGAAGCCTTGCATTCTCTGAATAGAGCAATAGCTTTGAACCCTGATAGTGCAATGCCTTATTTTTCTTTGGCAATAGTTTTTCATAACTTGAATGAATTAGAGCCTGCTTATGAAAACTATACAAAAGCTATTGAATTAAATCATAAAATGATTGACGCATATTACAATCGCGCTCAAGTTTTACTTTTAGATAAAAATGCAGGTAATGAAAAATTAAATTTAGCATTAAAAGATCTTGATAAAGCTGTTGAATTGGATCCAAAATTTGTAGATGCTCTTTATTATAAAGCAGTTGTGCAAATGAAACTTGGGGATTACAATGGCGCTGTAGAAACTTTGGATAAAGTATTGTCAATTGACCCTCAAGCTGTATATTCACGAGCTTTGAAAAAGTTGATTTTGCAGAAATATCTAAAATAAAACACTGTTGTCACCCTGAAAATTGTTTAGTGTCTAAATCAAGTAGAGATTCTGAACCAAGTTCAGAATGACGGTGCAAAATAAATGCATTACGTCACCCTGAAATTTTTTCAGGGTCTAAGTTAAGTAGAGATTTTAAATCAAGTTCAGAATGACAATTATTCATTGATTATTTAATAAGTTTGAATTTATGTTTTAAATTATTTATTTTTTCGAATGAATATTCTATTTTTTCTTGAAGTTCTTTGTCTTTTAATGCTTTTTGAGCAATTGTTTCTATTATGTTGATTGTTTCAGGTGTGGAATTCCTGTAAATAAACATATTTAAACCTGCACGAATACCCATTTCACAAGCATTTACAGATCCAAATTGTGTCGCACCCTTCATTATCATATCATCAGAAATTGCTACACCTTCAAAGCCTAATTTATTTCTTAAATAAGAAATTGCGTTTTTGCTTAAAGAGGTCGGAATTACATCTTTTTCAAAACAGGTACAGTGAAGATGAGCTACCATTATCATTTCTATTGTTTTGGCACAAGCAGCAAATGGTTTTATATGCGTGTTTTCCATTTCTTCCAGCGACAAATTAATTTCAGGAAGTGTCAAATGGCTGTCTGCATTAGCGTCACCATGCCCCGGAAAATGCTTTGCACATGGGATAATCCCGTTTTCTCTATATGTTTGTGAAACTATTTTTTCACATTTTATAACCTCATCAGGGTTGTTTGAAAAAGCTCGTTCCCCGATGATTGGGTTATCAGGATTTGTGTTTACATCAATGCAGGGTGCAAAATTTAGGTTAAGTCCGTAACTTTTTAATTCCTGCGCAATTTCTTTTGTTTGATTGTGCAAAAATTCTTCACCTTTTTCACAGGCATATTTTGCAGAGAGGTATTTTTTGCCGTTATGAATATTTTCAGTTCGTTCAACTCTACCGCCTTCTTGGTCTATTGATAAAAAAGGTGGAATTAGAGCTTTTGATTTAATATCAGATACCAAATTTTTGAACTGGTCTTTGGATTGAATATCTTTGGTAAAGAAAATCATTCCGCCAAGCCCTTTTTCAAGAGCTTGAATATACCCTTCTCCTTCTGTTCCAAGTATAAACATTTGGTATAATTTTGTTTTTAAATCCATTTTTTATAAAACCTTTTCTGCTAACGGGAATAATTCATATAATTTTCCGTCATCTATTACTTTTTCAATTCCTGATAAAATTTCTTCCAAATCTTTTTCTGATGGTTTTTTCAGATTTGTCGGAAGTTTTATGTCTTTTGTAGTTTTAGTTTCTACAAATCCTTTATTTGCTTTTAAAAATTCTCTGTAAACTTTTAAAATTTCTAAATTCTTTTCATCAAAAGAAAAATTTTGACCTGTATAATATTTTACGTCTTTTTTTAGTTGTTCAATATATTTTTCTATGAAGTCAACTTCTTCAAGTGTATCGTTTTCGGAATAATCTCCGCCGAAACATAAGTTATTTAAAATCGGTTTTTCGTCAAGATTTGATATAT
>USJT01000001.1 GCA_900555175.1 uncultured bacterium | reverse complement strand
TTGTTGGTGGTGTTATATTCCTTATCATCACGGTTGTTCAGTTTATGGTAATTACAAAAGGTGCTGAACGTATCGCCGAAGTTGCTGCACGTTTCGCCTTAGATGCTATGCCTGGTAAACAGATGACAATTGATGCCGATTTTAACGCTGGCTTGATATCTCCTGAAGAAGCGACTAAAAAGCGTGAAGATTTGCAAAGAGAATCAAACCTTTTTGGTAGCATGGATGGTGCTATGAAGTTCGTAAAAGGGGATACGATTGCAGGTATTATTATCGTGTTAATCAACATTATCGGCGGTTTGTGTATCGGATGTTTGATGAACCAGATGCCTATTGCAGATGCGGTTTCAAAATATACGATATTAACAATAGGTGATGGTCTTGCATCTCAATTACCATCTCTTTTGATGTCAATTGCAGCCGGTATATTTATGACACGTTCTTCTGCTGCTAATTCTTTAGGTACAGATGTTACGGGGCAAATCGTCAACAAGCCGAATGCTTTGTTCTTAGCTTCTTTATTCTTGTTATTCTTGGCTATTACAGGGCATACTTGGTTCTGGCAGGGTACAGGGTTGCCTTTCTTACCGTTCTTCCTGTTTGCTGTCGGTTTGTTTATCGCAGGCTTCTCTACATTGATTAATGCGGATGTTCAATCTCAATTAGGACAATTGGAAAATGTTCGTCAAAATATGCAAGATTTGGTTAACCCAAATAGAATGTATGAACGTTTGGGTGTTGATGTTTTGAGCTTGCAAGTCGGTTCTAACTTGCTTGTAATTGCCGATCCTGATCAGGAAGGTCAATTGTTGGCTAAGATTGCTGCTTTACGTCAAAGAGTTACGGATGAATTAGGTTATATTTTGCCGAATATCAGAATTATGGATTCTTCCGCTCTTGATGCGAATGAATATATGATTTCAATTCGTGGAAATACTGTTGCAACTGGTTATGTTTATCCGGGTAAGTTAATGGTAATTGCTGATCAGTGGGATGCTTTGAAAAAAGAAGTTCCGCAAGATGCAATTATCGGTATTGACCCTACTTATCAAACTCAGGCATATTGGATTTCTCCGGAAGATGCAAAAACAGCTCGTTCTGTTACTGCTGTTGATCCGACAGATGTTATTGTTACTCACTTGCAAGAATGTGTAAGAAAACATGTTGATGAAGTTATGACAAAAACAGATGTCTTGAAGCTTATGGAACTTGTTAGATCTCAGGATCCTACTTTGGTTAATGACCTTGTTCCGACAATTATTTCTACAAGTGATTTGAGAAAAATATTTGTTAACTTAATCAGAGAAAAAGTTTCTATTAAAGATATTATATTTGTATTTGAAAGACTTTGTGATTATGCAAGATTTTCAAAAGAACCTGATATTTTATCAGAGAGATTAAGAGCAGCTTTAGGTCGTCAAATATGTTTATCTAACGTTGGTGACGATAGAGTTTTATACGCTCTTACATTATCTCCTGAATGGGAAAAAACTCTTGATGATAGTTGTCAAAGAACTGAATTGGGTACAATGTTTTTATTAAATCCGATGCAAGTTCAGGAATTAATTGAAACTACTGCGACAACAATCGTGAGAGCGCAGCAGGCATGTGGGCAACAGCCTGTAATTTTATGTTCTCCAAGAATCAGATTGCCTTTATATCAACTTTTGGAACGTCATATTCCGACAATTGTTGTAATTTCTTATTCTGAATTGATTACGGATATCAAGGTTGAGGCAATAGATACTATTGGCGAATCATATAATGTTGAATAAAGAAAAAAGGAGTGATAAATGAAAAAAAATATTATTGTATCTGGTGTGATAATTTTAGTTTTAGTTATTTGTAGTTGTTTTTTTTTGCTAAATAAAAAAGTTTTTGCCAAAGATGTTACAGAATATAAACAATTAATAAAAGAAGCTTTTCAAAGTGAAAATTGGGATGAATTAAATAAGTATTCAGATGACATGATAAAGTATTATCCAAAGTCTGCTTTTGGTTATTTCTTTAAAGGTATAGCAATGGATGAGTTGGGTGAATATGAAATAGCTATTGTTAATTATTCAAAAGCAATTGAATATGAGCCTAATTATGCTGAAAATTTTCAAAATAGAGGATTAGCATATTATCATAATAAAGATTATGATAATGCTATTTCTGATTATAAAAAAGCTCTTGAACTAAATCCAAATAACGAATTGGCTAAAGAGCAGCTGCAAGATGTTATTAATGCTAAGAATGGTTTTGTAGTTGAAAAAAATGGAAATGTAACAAATTATCAATCGATAAATGATCCTTTTTATCTTGTTGAAGAATATAAACAAATGCCTGAAAAAAAGAAAAATGAAATAATAAATTCCGTAAAAAATTATTCAGCAGATATTTTTCCAATTTATTATATTGCAGTTGCTGAGGATATTTATCCTACTAATAAGAATTTAGCTTCTTTTTTATATGCTCTAGGTCGTTATAGATCAATACAAGATGTAATGGTTTGTGCTGATAAATCTGCATATCAAGCTGCTAGGATGTTACCTTTGGTTGCTCCGAAAACTGCAGCTTATATATCAAAAATGAATAGTAATGATTTAGCTGATTTGTTGCAAAAAGTATTAGACTTTGATGCAAAAAATCCTAATAGACCGGATCCAAAATGGATTTGTTATCATGGTGTTGAAGTTTTTTCAAATAAAGGAAAAGTTTCAACAATCTCTAAAGATGAATGGAATAAAAATAAGAATAAGATGAGAGAATCGACATCTAAATATATAGAACAATTAAGATCGAAAGATAAGTAGAATTTATATATTATGAAAAAATTGATTTTATTTTTAATATCAATATATCAGAAAATTTCAAAACATACTCCTCGAGTATGCAGGTTTTATCCGACCTGTTCTGAATACACTCGTCAAGCGATTGAAAAATATGGAGTTTTAAAAGGCGGTTGGCTAGGCATAAAAAGAATTTGTAAATGCCACCCATATCATGATGGTGGATATGATCCTGTGCCTTGAGTTTTTATAAAAGATAATTTATAATTAGGATATAAAGAGAAGGAGCTATGTATGAAAACTCAGAAAGTATCAAGTAAATTATTAAATATAAAAACTATGTTTAGTCGACAAAACTCTTACAATTACAAATTTGGTTTTACGTTAGCAGAAGTATTAGTAACTTTAGGAATTATTGGTGTGGTTTCTGCAATGACTGTACCAACTTTAATGCAAAATTACCAGAAAAAAAGTTATGTTACTCAGTTGCATAAAGTTTACAATGAAATACAACAAGCTTCTTTACAATATATTACCGATCGTAATGCATTAAATCTTAAAGAGGCTGGTTTAAATAGTAACAGTGCTGCTGAAACATTTGTAAGAACTTATTTTAAGGTTGTTCAGGAATGTGATTCTATGGATGATTGTTTTGCTAGTGCTGACGAATATAAAAAACTTACTGGAACAACTGTTGATGGTTATGGAAGGTCACATAAGTCTTTTGTCTTAGCAAATGGTGCAGCTATTCGACCAATTATAAGTGGTGATACTGGAGCTGTATTAAATATAGGTGTAGATATTAATGGAAAACAAGGGCCTAATATTTTAGGTCGTGATTTATTTTGGTTCTACCTATATAGTGATGGGATTATTGATGATTATGGAACATCTGCACCTTTAACAAAAGAAAAACGAGAAGAAAATTATAATAATAGCTGTAATAATACCAGTGGAGGTGCTGGTGGTTGTTTTGGGAAAATTCTTAATGATAATTGGGAAATGACATATTAAATTAAGACTTAGTTGTTATTTAACCCATTTGAAGCTTCTAACGTAATCAGAACCGTTGATATCACCATTAATGTCAACTTTGAATATTCTATAAATGTCTGTTGCATTTTTGATATTAGGAATTTTCGAAATATCTTTTTGCAACAGCAATTTTTCTGTCGCATCGTTTATTCCAGGTATTGTGTTAAGTAAGGTATTTAATGATGCGTTTTTGATTTTCCCGAATACTGTTGTTATATTTTTTGACAAGCTTCCGTATATTTCCATATCAGCAATTGAGGTTAGAAGGTTGTATGAACCTGTCATATACATATTCAAATCTTGTCCGTTTGAATATATGTTGATTCTATCTGCTGTGCCTTCTTTTAGGTGAATATCTCCTGAAATGCTTTCAAAATCACCTGTTTTAAGTGGAGTAATCAAATCTATAATACTGTTGATAGAAAGACCTGTAAATCCGCCTTTTAACAGATTGCCGGCTTTTAACAGGTATTCAAGAGAACCGAGTTTTGGCATTCTGCCGTCTGCAATTTTGAAGGTTCCTTCGCCTGATAATGTGTTGAAGCAATTTTCTTGTGAATCGCCTGTACAATATAAGTTGAATGCTCCGTTTACAGAACCGTAAACCTGTCCTTTTAAGTCAAATAATGCTTCTGACATAATAAGAGCGTTTGCTCTATCTAAATGTATATCAATGTTTGTTTTATGATTTTTCAAATTGTGTTTGAAATTACCTTTTACAGAGCCTTGTGCAATATTGAATTTGAAATTGTTTACATTTATTGTCCCTTCTTTGTTTAGAGTTAAATGTGCATTGAAATTGTCTGCGTTTATGTTTCTTACTTTAATTTTGTCTGCTTCTATATTTGCATTATTTATGATTAATTGTGTTAAATCAAATGGCGCGATATTTGTAGCACTGTAAGTTTGATTTCTGATTGCTTCTGCTTCAATATCTCTTAAGGTATCTGTTATTTTATTTAAGTTTAGGTCTGCAAGTTTTAATTTAACGTTTTCTATTGTATATGGAGGTACAAGTTGGTTTTTCATAATTGCGTCAAGGTTAATGTCGTTTGTTAGAACTGTACCTCTGCTATTTATGAAAATTTTATCGTGTTTAAAGTCTAGATTTACATCTCTGATTGTTGAATCTACAAATGGAATATCGATACTTGTAATATCGAGTTTGCCTTGAATTTTAGGGTTAATTGATGTGCCGTTTAATATTAAATCAGATGTAAATACGCCTTGTTTCATAAACGGTTTTCTAAAGATAATATTAAAGATTTTGGCATCTGTCGGAGTGTGTGTTTTAACTTTAAAATCACTGAATTTTACTATACTGTTATTTATTAGACCTAATGTTCCTTGAGATGTTAATTGTGGTTTAATATACGGTTTGTTATTTTGAGATGTGATTATTTTGTCATATCTCAAATTATTAATTTTAATTTTGTCAGGGTAATATGTGCTGTCAATATTTATTCTTACTGGGTTTTCTGCATCTCCGATTGAGGCTCCCATATAATATAAACTTGAATTTTCGGAAATTTTTAGAAGTGATTTTGTATTAAGTTTGTCAAGATTTCCTCTTATATTTGATGAAAATATTGCATCGCCTTTTAATTTAATTGGGTATATAGAATCATTGTTAAAGAATTGGTCGAAAAATTCTTGTGACGGTTTTGCATTCAAATATAAGGTTAAATAAGGATTTTTGCTTTGTACCTCTGAAATTTGTCCACTTATATAAACTGGCATATCTCCAATTAGGGTGTTAATTTTATTCAAGTTTAAAATATTGTTTCTAAGCAATATATCTCCGCTTTTTAAACTGATTTTTAGATGTTTTGGTTTATAAAGCAAGTTGAGATTATCAAGTTTTGTATAGGCATTGATGTTGTTATTTTTGATTTTCGCAGAAAGATTAACTTTTCCGTTTAAGAAATCAATGCTTCTAAATTGTTTTGAAATATCCGGAGGAAGAATATATTGTAAAGCGTTATCATTAATGAGATTTAAGTCTAATGATGATATTTTGCAATTTCCGTTTACTACACGTTTTTTATCAAACATTTTTGCAACGTGCAAAGATATGTAATAAGGGCTGTTTTTAAATGTTCCTCTTAGTAAAGGAAGTTTAAATGTCGAATTGTTTAATTCAAATGAGCTGTTATCAACAATAATTTGACTTTTTGCGCCTTTGTTTGAATATATTTTCCCTTTTAAATAAATATTGTCATAATCTATATTTTCAATACTTCCGTTATATTTGCCTGTAAAGCTTGTGTTAATTGTTGAAATATCATTTTTGTACGGAAGCTTCATATTTGCAGGTAAAGTTGCAAGTCCGTCACCAAGATTAAATTTATTTGAAACTATTTGGGCATTTAAGTTATTTTCTTTAATTTTTCCGTTTATTTTAATTTGTGATTTATTAAGATGTGATAAAAGATCAAAATCTGCATCCATGTTGTTGAAGTTTATGATACCTGAAATTTTAGAAATAGATGCAGGTAGTCCTTTAAGTTTAATAGTATTTGATAAAAGATTGATAGAGCCTTTAGCAAAGAGGTTTTTGTTAAAGACAATATCTTTAGGGTCTTTGACTTTACCTGTCAAATTAAGATTTAAGTTTGCTGGACCGTTTCCGTTTTCAATAGTTTCAACAAGTTTTTGAATATCTGTTAGCATCGGAGATGTTTTGATAATCTTCAAAAGATTGCCCAAATCTTGTCCGTTTGTTGCAACATTAAAGTTTAAATCTCCGGTAAGTGAGCAGGTTCCTTTTACTGAGATATTTTTGCCGTTCAAATTTGCAGTTTTGGTTTGGAAAAGGGTATTTTGATTATCGAAATCAAGAGTTCCGGAACCGTTAGTCATAACCATGTTGTGTATATCTAAGAAAGATACTGTTGCGTACTTAAATCTGAATTGTCCCCAGCCATGAGGGTTTTGTTTCGTTCCGATAATATGTAAATCAATTCCGCCTTTCCCTTTGATATCCATAATAGGAACAGGACCGAGTTCAAAATGCAAGATATCATGAAGCGGGTTCAAAACTATTTGAGCAGTTTTCAAATCAACATCATTTGTACTTTTTATGTTTAATTCTGCATATTTATCGTTGTATAAGTTAATTGGGCCTGTGACATAAACTGTTTGAGTAGGACTTGTCGGAACTTTTACGTCTAAATTAAGCTTATCACCTGTAAATGCAATCTTAATAGTGGCTTTTTTAGCGTTTTTAATAGGTTGTACCATATAGGCATTAGAGATTAAAATGTTTCCGTATATGTTAGGGAAATCAGCTTTCCCTTTAATTTCTAAATTGCCTGCCGCATCTCCCCAAAAGCCTGTTTTCTTTAATAATTGTAAATCGATATCAGGACTTAAATTCGGATCTCCGGGTAGAAGTTCAATAACTTTATCGGCTTTGGTATTGTTTACGGAAACTTTTAAATCAAGTTTTGGTAATTTTTCATTTAATTTTTTAATTTTCCCAAAGACAAGAGCATTAATTCCGTTGCCGGAAATTTTCATTTCATTTATTTCAATTCCGTTGTTAATAGTGTTTATGTCAGTTTTTATAGAGTTTGTCTTTATAAAATACGGCTGTTGAAATATCTCCTGTTAAAATTCCGAGATTGTTAATGTATAAATTTGTTTTAATTTTTTTATGGTTATCAGGCATTGTATCTGTTTTTGCAGTCATATTAATAATACCTGATAATGATTTGATTTTATTTTTAGTAAGTGCTTTTACATAAACTGAAAAATCTGCTAAATTAAGATTAACAATATGACCTGATATATCAAGCTGATTGTCAGATATTTTGTTTATCGGGAGCTTTAAATTCAAGTCAGTTTTTATAAAAGATTTTTCATTTCCTGCTTTCAGTTCTGCAATGGTTGATAAATTTAAAAGCTTGTTGTAGATAAAATCATTAATACTTAGGTATTTGCCATCAAGTGACATTTTTTTGTTTTGAATTTTATCATACAAGTTTATATGATAAGAATCTAAATTTACGGATGCATATTTTAGTTTAAAAGGTTGATTTTGTTGAAATTCTATCGGATATTGACCGAGTTTAAATTTTTTATCTTTATCAAATACAAAATTTGCACTTATATTGCTAGCTGAAAAATGTTTAATATTAACATCTTTCAATATTAAAGGTAAAAGTCTGATATTAATACAAGGTTTTTCAATACTTAAAGCTTTGGAATTGTCGTTGTTTAAGATATCTAATCTGTCTGCTTTTAACCATACGGAAGGAATTAAACCCATTTTTAAATCAGGATTTACAATATCAATTTTGTATCCTGATTGTTTAAGGACAGATGCTTCTATGTAATCAACTCTATCAGGCAAATTAATAACGGCTGGAATTCCCCAATAATAAACGCCATACAGAATTGTTATTGAAAATATAGTTATTAGATATTTAAAATTACTGCCCATAACCTTTGATAAAATTATACGATTAAAAAGCATAAATTAAAAGGGTGTAAGTAAAATGTTACAATGTTAATAAATAAGACTGTTACTGCTTAAAAAACCTTATTTCAAATCTAAAACCCCATAGACAAATTTTTGAAAAATGAATATGGGGTAATTTATTTTGTATTTATTTTATCTGTTATTTAATAATTTTCGCATAAGACTTGGAAATAACTCTGTGGATGTTGACAATTCGGGCATTTTTTAGGTGCGGATTTCCCTTTATGTACGTAACCGCATTCTCTGCAGAGCCAAAATGTTTCTTCTCCTTTTTGAAATACCGTATTATTTTTTATATTTTCAAGAAGCTTTGTATATCTTTGCTCGTGGTGCTTTTCTGCCTCAATTACGTAGTGAAAAGTGGTCGCAATATCATCAAAACCTTCTTCTTTTGCTGTTTTTTCAGCATTTGGGTAAAGTATTGACCACTCCTCTTTTTCACCTTTTATTGCACTTGTTAGATTTTCTTCTGTTGTTCCTAATTCAAAAGGATATTCAGCATTAACGTGTCCTTTTGTTTTGCCAAGATGTTCATAAAACAATTTTGCGTGTTCTTTTTCGTTGTCGGCTGTCATACAAAAAATTTCTGAAATTTGCTCATAACCTTCTTCTTTTGCTTGTTTTGCAAAATAGGTGTATCTGTTTCTGGCTTGAGATTCGCCTGCGAATGCATTAATCAAATTTTGTTCTGTTTTAGTCCCTTTAAGTTTGTTATCTGTCATATTATAACCTCCATTAATGCATTTTATATATTATTTTGCTTTAAGGTATTAGTCTTATTGGTAATTAATTTTAATGAATTTTATGCGTAAGTCGGATTATATGATGCAAAAAATTTTTGATAATAGGATATGTAAAGGTAGGGAATTAAATTATGAATTTGTTAGATTATACTAAAAAATTAGCTGAAAAAGTAAAATTTTATGATTCTATTGCCCAAAATAACTTTTGGAGCGTACAACATTCAATTAACCCTTTTGCAAAACCTATGAATGTTACAATTATCTGGATAGATGATGAGTGCGAAAATAGATAATATATTTAAAAAAGATTTCTATTAATAAATTCTTGCCCCTGTTTCTTTGTCGAAGAAATACAAATCTTGCGGATTAATACTTAATTCAAGAGAATGTTCGATATTATAATCAGCAGGAAGTTTTGCAGAACATTTTTTATCACCGATATTAAAGTATGCAATTTTTTCGCTTCCTAAAAGCTCTGTAATATCAATATCTACATTGAATTTTATTTCTCCGTTATTTATCATTTTTTCAGGACGAATTCCAATAATAACATTATCTTTTGTATTATAAGGAAAATCTTTGCTGTCTATGAAATTCATTTGTGGTGAACCGACAAAGCCTGCAACAAACATATTTGCAGGGTTGTTGTAAATTTCTTCAGGACTTGCAGCCTGTTGAATTACACCTTTATCAAGGACTACAACTCTGTCCCCCATTGTTAATGCTTCTGTTTGATCATGTGTTACGTAAATAAATGTTGTCTGTAATTTTTGATGTAATTTTTTGATTTCAGAACGCATTTGTACACGTAATTTTGCGTCTAAATTAGATAACGGTTCATCCATTAAGAAAACTTTTGGATTTCTGACAATTGCACGTCCAAGAGCAACACGCTGTCTTTGACCGCCTGAAAGCTGACGAGGCTTTCTATCCAGATATTCGCCTAAATCAAGAATTTCTGCAGCTTCCATAACTTTTTTCTCAATAGTTTCTTTATCAACTTTTCGCATTTTTAACCCAAATGCAATATTTTCTCGAACTGTCATGTGCGGATAAAGTGCGTAGCTTTGGAATACAAAGGCAATATCTCTGTCTTTCGGGTGTACATCATTAACTTTTTTGTCGCCGATAAAGATTTCTCCGTCAGTTATATTTTCAAGACCGGCAATCATTCTTAAAAGAGTTGATTTCCCGCAACCTGAAGCTCCTACAAGAACAACAAATTCTTTATCTTTAATCTCTAAACTTACATTATCAATAACCTTTTTGGTATCGTAAATTTTAGTAACATTTTTTAATGTAACACTACTCATTTTTTAATCCCTTTTCAATAGGTATAATAACAAAGAAAGATGAACCCTTCATAACTTCTGAGTTTATCCAAATAGCACCGCCCAAACGTTTAGCGATTGTATAAGCACTGCCAAGCGTAATAGAACGAAGTATAGTTTTCTTATGAGTTTTATCAAGTTGTGTGTAAGGCTCAAAAATTCCTTCCATTTCAGATTCAGCAAGTCCCATTCCTGTATCTGAGATAGTGATTTTTGCATAAGAAAATACGCCTGCATCATTATTATTATTGATGCCGCATTTTTCAAGTTCATCAGGCTCAGGGTGATTAACTTTGATTGTTATATCTCCGACATCAGTGCCTTTTATAGAGGTTTCTAGAATGTTTTGTAAAATGATTTTAACGGAATTTTCATCGCTATATACTACTTTTTTATTAAAATCATCAAAATCTAAATTTATTGTAAGTTCTTTACCATTTATTGCTGCTTCGTTATTTTTCACAACTGTTTGAATTGTGTTCATTAAATCAAACGGCTGATTCTCAAATTTGTATAACGATGATTCAGCTTGAGAGAATTCGATGAATTTTTCCATGAAATATAATAATTCAGTAGAATTTTTGTTAATAATTTTGACGTATTTGTTTTGTTTATCGTTTATTTCGCCGCCCAATCCGTCTAAAAGTGCTTGAGAAAAGCCAATAATCGATTGTAATGGAGATTTGATTTCGTTGGAAAGCTTGCTAATCATTATATTTTTTTCTTTATTCAATCTCCCTGTTTTTTCTGCAATAGTCAAAACATTTGTCATTGCCGTAACATCTCGGATTGTAATGAAATATTGTTCAACATATTTTTTTGCATTCATTTCAACGAAAAATTCTTTTCCTTCAACTGTGAATGCACCTGTTACAACCGAATTTCTTTTAGAATGAGATTTTTCGGCAAGCAAAACTCCATTTGCGACTATGTCATCAAAATTAAGACCTTTTAAATCGCTTCTTTTACTTTCAAAAATAATAGCGGCTTTGTTGTTTACCCAAACAATTCTACCGTCTAAATCAATTACCAAAACCGCATCAGGAAGATTTTTGATTACTTCTCTCGGGTTTATGTTACTAAATAAATTAGTAAAATCCATCTTGCAATACTTTCCTTAATGTTGTATACTTTATATAACGTTTATATACTATAATCATCCGTTTTTGTACTTTAATATTATCATAAAACCTTGTGTAAAGAAAGATTATATATTAATTTTTGTAATTTTTTTTTAACAAACTAGCAAAAAAATTTCTTTTGATGTTTTAAAGCAGAAAACGAGAATATTGAGTCACACAAAAGTTACGACAATATATCGTAACCCCGAGAAAAGAAAAGAGGATTTGCCTATGAACGAGATTCCAAAAAATCCACAAACTCCTATTGTTTCACAACAATCCCAAGCTCAAGTGCAAAAGGCAGAACAGGTAAAAACTGATGCTACATCCGATGTTCAACAGCCTGTTCAACAGGAGGTTCAGAAAAAAGAAATTAATGAAATCCCTGACAATCCTATGGATCGTTCTACTGTAAAAGTTGATAATCTTGAAAATGATATCAAAGTTTTTGCAGCTAATCCTGAACTTGCTAAGCGTGCTCTTGATGTTGCTGAGCTTGCTGAGAAAAAATACGCAGAAGCAGGTATTGAACAGCCTGAATTAAAAGCTCTTGCTGTTGGAAAAGCTTTTGTTGAAGAATTCCAAAAATAGTTAAAAATTAAATTTTCTCTCTCCTTTGAGGAGAGAGAGTAAAATGGTCAGATTGTTGTTTATTATTTATTGTCAGCTGCTAAATAGTCGACAATTGCTTTAAGTCCCAATTTATAACTGTTTATCCCAAAACCTGATATTTGTCCGACACATACAGGTGCAATATATGAGTGGTGCCTAAATTCTTCTCTTTTATAAATATTTGTCATGTGAATTTCTACTGTCGGAACATCTATTGAGGCAATTGCATCTCTTATTGCAATACTTGTGTGAGTGTAAGCACCTGCATTAATGATTATTCCATCAAAATTGTCTTTTGCAGAGTGTATTTTTTCGACAATTTCACCTTCAAAGTTGCTTTGGAATGTTTCTATATCAATTCCTAGTTCAAATGAAAAGGCATATAATTCCTTTTCCAAATCTTTTAATGTCATGGTTCCATATTTCTCAGGTTCTCTTAATCCAAGCATATTCATATTTACGCCGTTTATTACAAGTATTTTCATCTTTTACCTCTATGCACTATTATAGGATAAAATCAATGAATTGTAAATTTTTATTAACTTTTTATTTACATGGGTAACAAAAAAAACATGCTTGAATTATCATGCATGTACAACTATCCCCAAATCTCCTCCCAAGATTATTGTTCAAAGCTGTACAAAAGTACAGCTTCTTTTTTTTATTTAATTTTATCCTTGACTTATACAAATAAATCACTACAATATATTATGTAAGACATTTACGGGGATGAAGGATGAGACTTGTAGAAAAACTTAAAGAATACGAAAATCAATACATGTTTATCAAATGGGCAACCGGTAGTGAATATGGCAAATTGATGTATGCTGGTGAAGATTTCATTGAGTTTAATGTTATCAATGTTGACACAATGGACTATTCTGAAACGGTTTTAATCCAAAGCCCTTTGATTTTGGAAGTTGCAATCGGTGGTGCTGATATTCAAAGAATAGTTGCCGAAGTTTCTTCTAAAATTTCTATTGAGGATTAAAAACTCTTAAATGAGCCGTGCAAGAAGATTTAGATTTACTTTAAACAATACATTTGACAGAATATCAGAAGAAGTTGATTCATTAAAGAATGAAAAAGCTGATAATGCTAAAATAGCGCCAATTTTTGAACAGTTTACTTTACTCGGGGCAATTACTATAAAAGGCATACTGTTTATTCTTTTTGTGGCAGCATTATTGTGTGGAGTTATCTTACCGCTTTTATCAAATAAATAATTAGATATTAAAGCTTTTTCTTGCGCCTTCTTCGTGGTAGAAGCCGCCGCCGCATATTGTTTCAACAACCTTTAATACAAATTCTCTTGGTGCATCAACTTGGTTTAGATAAAATTCACGGTTTGGCAAATGTCTGATTTTCATAATAGAATTTTGTGTTGATTCCGGCGGAATGAAAAGGGATGCAACTTCATTATCAAGGAGTTTCCCCATTTCTTCATCGTGATCATTTATGCCCTTCATAAGCTCGTAGTAATTCCCTTTGACTGCCATTATTCTGCTAGAAAATAAGTGTTGCCCGTCTTCTCTGTATAAGGCTTGAGGTTGATAGTTACAGCGGGTAGTAAAGCTCATTTTGTGCCAAAGAATGTTTACTATTACTATTGATTTTTGTGGGTCTGTATCTACGTAAATATTTTGAGTTGTCACATTTCTTGATGAAAAGGCTTCTTTTAATGTATCGACAACTATTTGCAAATTATCAATCATTCTTGTAAAGATTTCATTTGTGTTGATATTTGCGTGCTGATAATCCAAAAACTGTTTATACATGTGGGTTGATACAAGTCCTATTCTCTCTTGTATTAGGGCTGATTTTCTTGCTGATGTTTCAGAATTATCAAAACTTTCGAAATTATTAAACAATTGTTACCTATCCTTTTTATCCACATGTAATAATAAACATGAAATTATGTAAATATTATATGTTTTTTTTTTACAAAGTAGAATACGTTAATAGATTTATTTATTTAGTTTTAGATTAAAAAACAAATTATCTTACAAATATACATTTTTCAAATGTTCAATTTTAATTTCAGGTTTCAGGATTATGCCGATTACATCTATTCGGAAATCTTTTATTTTGTTTTCTGATAGATAGAATTGGATTCCCTGTTTTATGTTATCGTATTTTGTTTTTGTAATAGCTTCAAATGGCGTGCCGAAATTGTTGGTTTTTCTTGTTTTTACTTCGACAAAAACTGTTGTTTTTTTATACTGAGCGATAATATCAATTTCGCAAAATCTAGAGTAATGTTTGTTTCTTTCCAGAATTTTGTAGCCGTTTTTTTCTAAGTAACGGCAAGCAAGATCTTCTCCGGCATTTCCAAATTTTCTGTTATTCATTACTGTTTGATGCTACCTCTTGCAAATTCGTTCAAGTCAATAAGTTTCAAAACTTCATTTATTGCGCAATTTTTTGTCCATCTTGAAGGATTTATATCAATTCCGCCTCGTCTTGTATATAGTGCGCATACAAATAGTTCATCATCATTGTTTAGTAATTGCGATAATCTTTTAAAAATCATTTCGCAGCATTCTTCGTGGAAGTGGAATTCCGAGCGGAAAGAGCTAAGGTATTTTACCAAACTGGTTTCTAAAATGTGTTTTTTAGATTTGTAATAAAGGAATAAATCTCCAAAATCAGGTTGGTGTGTTACTCTGCAATTTGAGCGAAGTGAATCGAATGTAAGATAATAACTTTGTTCTTTATTATTTTCTTCTGCTTGGAGTAATTCAGGTGCTTCTTTAAATTTCTCGATTTTTAAATCAGCTTCATCAATAAAGTTCATTATATTTTCAAAATTTTTAAAAATTTCGATGCGTTTTGCGTTGTTATCAATAAAATTTACTTTCACATCTGTTTCAAGTTTCTCGCTCAAATCTTTTTCGATTTGGTTTTTACAAATTTCAAGGCATTCGCAAATTGAATTCCCAAACCTTGTCATATTGTATGAATTCAAATAAAGTTTTAGAGATTTAGATTCTACAAGATATTTGCTTGTGCAATTGTATTTTATTTTTAAAAGTCTTGTGAGGGGAACTCCGTTTTTTGTCATTGCCGAAAATTCGTACGCGTGCCATACGTCAAACCCTTCAAAAGGCAAATTGTTATTATCTATATTATATTGTTTTCTGTTTTCTGAACGTGGAATTGGAACAAGAAGTGACGGATTATATTTTTCACTTCCTTCGGATTTTTTCCCTAAATGTGTTGATGCAAGTTTATCTGTTTGATTTGTCATAGTCAGATTTTAACATAAAAATACTTAAGTAGACCGAATTTTCAAGACTAGTGTTTTTTATAATTGTAAAACTGTCTTCCTGAATTTATTTCAGGGGCTTTAGTTATTACTTGAGATTCTGAAACAAGTTCAGAATGACAATTAAAGTTATTGTAAGTAAATTAGAGTTAGACTTTGGATAATTTTAATAAACCAAACTTTTCAGGCTAGTGTTTTAAAAATAATTATAAAACCGTCACCCTGAATTTATTTCAGGGTCTCTAGTTATAATTTTAGTTTGCAAAAAAGTTTATATTAAAAAGGCCTCATAATTTATGAGACCTTTTTTTTAATATATTGGTTGGTTTAGCATAATTGATTGTACATCATGTTTTCGGACTTCTGTTTCGTACAATATTTTATCAAACCATTTCTGCTTTTCAGAACAAGCTTGGCTGTCGTTTTTGCATATATTACGCCAAGCCTTTTTCATTCTTGTTGTATTTAGTTTTATAGATGCTCTTTTTATGTATTCAATTTGTTCATCAGTTGGAGCATTTTTACTTATTGCAGAACAAGAAACAGCAAAAATATTGAGTAGTAAAATTGTAACTAAAATTTTTCTTTTCATCGTTTTATCCTTATGCTATTTCTTCGTAAGCTGCTGGATTGTTGAACAAATCGTAATTGATTTCGTTTTCATTATCTGCAATAGCTGCAACAACAACTGCATCTGATGTTACATTGACAAGTGTTCTCATCATATCTGTTATTCTTTCGATTGTGAATAAGAACGCAAAACCTGCAACTAGTTGTTCAGGGCTCAATCCCATGCCGTTAAGAATTAAAGCAATTGTAATCAAGCCTGCGCCCGGAATTCCTGCACAAGTTGATGATGCGATTATTGCAAGAAGTGCTATTTCTATTACTAAAAACGGAGTTAAAGCAACGCCGTATGCTTGTGCTAAAAAGATTACAGCAACTGTTTGCAATAATGCTGTTCCATCCATATTCAATGTTGCACCGAGCGGAAGTACAAAGCTTGCAATTTTATGAGAAATTCCTCGTTTTTCACAACAAGCAATTGTCAAAGGTAAAGTTGCTGATGAACTTGCTGTTCCGAAAGCTACCATCATAGCTTCTGCAACGGCTGAATATAATATACCGATATTGACTTTTGAGAAGAATTTCAAGAAAAGAGGATAAACAACACAAAGTTGTAGCATAAAGCCGATAAATAATACAAGAAGATATGTATATGAACATTATAACACGTACTTCTGATAATACAAGAAGATATTTTGAAATACTTGTGAAAATATCTATCCCAAAACTTGATACAGCGCTTGCTGTCAATGCAAATACACCAGGTGCTGCAACATACATAATCCAATCAGTTATTTTCATTGTTGCTGCAAATACAGATTCGAAAAATGATACGATAGGTCTGTTAACATCGCCAACTTTTGCAAGTGCTACTGCAAAAATTACGACAAATACAATAATCGGAACCATATCGCCTGCTGCAAATGAATGCATTGGATTGCTAGGAATAAAGCCTAGGAATATATTTAAAATATTACCTTGTTGTTGCGCCATTGCCGTTGCAACAGATGCTTGAACTTCGCTGGCTGTGTTTTCTGCAATATAATGAGCAGCACCAAGACCAGGTTTCATAACAAGAGCTAATGCAGCACCGATTGCGACTGCAACTGAGGTAATTATTCCGTAATACACAATCATTTTTGTGCCGAATTTGCCCAACTGTTTGTTATCTCCAATGCTTGTAATACCTATAACTATTGCAGATACAACAAGTGGAATTACAACCATTTGGATTAATCTTATAAATACTTGACCTATAAATGTTAAAACTGTTGATACAAGCGGATAATCTCTTCCGTGTAAAAATATTCCGACTAAAATACCTAAAATAATACCGAAAAATATATGCCAATTTCGTTTTATACCGAGTCCCAAGGCAATTAGGATTTGCATGTGTAATTTCATATAATAACCTCTTTCAATATCGCTACCGAATAATCATACTACTTTTTGAGGAAAATTTCAAACATTTTAATTAAAAATCGTAGAATTGAGGGAGAGAATAGAGGCTTAAATACAAGGATAACGACTAAATGTTAAAAAATCGGGATGACAAGATTTGAACTTGCGACCCCCGCGACCCGAACACGGTGCGCTACCAGACTGCGCTACATCCCGAAAAATTTATAAAATTGCTATTTT